>NZ_JBFEGN010000075.1:0-19422 GCF_047228825.1 Siminovitchia jepli | reverse complement strand
TTAATTGAACCGCCGTATACTGAACGGTACGTACGGTGGCGTGAGAGGTCGGGGGCTAGTCACCCCTCCTACTCGATCAAAAAAGTATAACTCCCCTGTTGCAAGGAACAATAAATAAAAACAACGGAGGGAGCAGAAAAAAATGATACCAATCGATTCGGCAATGGAAGGCATGCGCTTTAATTTGCATAAACTCGAACAATTGCTGAAACCACGCGGCTATACAATCGGCGGAAACTGGGATTATGATAAAGGTTTTTTTGACTATAAAATGGATGATGAAGGCGGCTATCAATTTTTGCGTATTCCATTTACCGCTGTAGAAGGGCAGCTTGACAGAAGGGGTGCCATTGTTGAATTGGGGAAGCCCTTTGTCTTAAATCATGTGTATCAGCGAGGATTGGACGACCATGTGGATGTTGGCAATGTAACGGCATCTTTCAACCAATTCCAGGAGCCGGAAGATCCGGATGGTTCGGTAAAGGATAAATACGTATCAACGGCGCGGAATATGGTGAAAAGACTGGAAGCCTTATTAATAAATTAAAGCGGACCATAAGGTCCGCCTTCATTTATTCCCCATTTACTGGAAGTAAGACTCCACCTTAAACCAATCGGAAACCGGAAATCAACTAAAAATCAGTGGGGGATGAAAGCCCCCCACTCTATCAGATCTTATTCTGATTCGGGTGTTATGTTTCCTGAAACTGTATTTCCTGAAGCTTGGGCCGCGGTTACTTGTGTAGCTGTAGCTGTAGTTCCCAACGGGAAGCGAAGTGTCCGGGGCGTTTCATTCTCGCAACGGTGGTGATTAACATCGCACAAAGATGATAAATCTTTATGGTTTAATTTACCCAACATGGGCCTTGTTACCGTAATTGTTGTCCGTAAAACTACTTTGAATAATGCGGATGCTACTCCCACCACGCCTCCTACAACCGCCAATGGAACTGGCTGGATAATAATGCCTTCAACTTCCAACGGAGCCTCTGTTAAAATGTCTTCGGGGCAAGCGCCAGGGCATGGGGTATGTTGCTGGAAGGGCAAGCTTACAGTGATCGGTGTTGGAATTCCGGCTACAGTGATCGTTGCCGGCACGTAACCAGTGTTTACTACTTCATCTCTTAAAATAGCACTGTTTTGAACGATGCCAGCAAGATCCGGCGTCAAATTAATCAGCGGGATTGGTTCCCCGGGTGTTAGTACGATCCCTAAGGCAGACAATGGAATAGTTGCTTCGGCTACTTTTTGTACCTGTCTTGAACAAACGACCTTATTGACAAGGATATCATGTTGCATGTCTTGTTCTGGGTATTGGCGCATATTTCTGCATCTGCATCTATCCATAGATCCGCATCTATCGCAAGGTTCGTAGCGGTGCTCAAACTCTTCATCTTTGCACCATAGTTCATCAAACCTCATATATATCCTCCCTTTCTTAATTCATGATTTTTTGTAAACAACAATGAAATAATTTTACTGAATTCTATTCATTGTTGTTTACGGTATATTGTATTGAAAGTACTAGAAAAATGGTTGGACAATAACCTTTATTTTTAAAAAAGGCACTTGTCCCATTGCCTTGTTTTTACGGTTTATTATACCGGATACTAAAGATATCACGGCAATCCACGGTTATACTATCCCTGTTTTCAGGCTCTTGGAACGAAACTTTACACCCTTTTGTATTGATTGATTTATAGTATAAGAATACATTTTTTTCTTTAGAAGTGGAGATTTCAACAGGTGTATTTTCAGGAAGATTTTGCAGCAGTTCGCATGCACAGCCGTGACAATCATGATGCCGTTCTTTTTCCGATGAAGAAGATTCATCTGCGTTTAATTCTTCATAATTGTGAGATGTATGACCATGTACCTGACAGTAAAAATCTTCCGTGATCTCGCTTAAAAAACATAGGTCACATGTATGGTTGCTTCTTAACGAGTCAGTAAAGCAACTGCACGAATCACCATGGTTTTTTGTTGTTGCTTCGTGTAACACTATGGTATTCCCTCCCAAACTTATTATTAGATGTCTAGTATGTAATTTATGAATGAGAGCAGGGGGATGATTGGCCAAACTAACCAGTATAAACGAACATTTCTTGTATCGGAGATTAAACTATAGGGAATTATTAAATGATAGAACTCCATACTGAAGGAGAAAACGCCCAAACGGCGATGTAAACCGTAAAAGCGGAGGAGCAAGGTTTTGTGACCTTGCTTTTTCCATTAACTGGCAGTAAAACTCCCGCCTCAAACTTATAGTAAAACCTGGGAGATCTACTGCCAGTTAAGGCATGATTTGTTCAACTAACAGTCAGGAGCGGATGAAAGAAAACCCCATACTGAATAGGTTTCGCCGATCTCATTACGATTGTCCGGGAGCTGATAAATGAATGGGAGGGGGAATGAGCCAGCCTTTTTCTTTGTTTAACCTTAAGATTTTCGCGCCAAGCTGGGCCTTATTCATGTGTATTTGGCCGAACAACATTGCGATATCCTCTCTGGTACACATTCCCATCGCCTGACTGCAAGCAATGAGGCTAGCGGCAATATCAACTGAAAGCTTGGCCCCGATTTCTTGGTCGTAAAACTTGGCACCTGCCGGAATGTCTTCCAAATCAGCCAAAGGCCGTTCAGGAGGCGCCGGTGGAAGATAGACACCATTCACCTTTAATATTTCTTCCAAATTCTTGCTGTCGTTTCTTGATAACTCAATGGCTTCTTCTAAAATTCTTTTCAAATCTTTGTCGCCTGCATGGTTGAGGAGTGTTTGATACTCGGCTATGACACCTTTGCAGCCCGTTAAGGCCGACCAGATCGCAAACACCTCACCGTAATGCATTGGTTGGTTTTTTGGATTACCGCTTAAAATTCCCATTTAATTCCTCCTGTTGACGATTGTTAAATGTTATACAGGTGTTAGTTTTTGTTAAAAGGGAAAAGTTATACCAATTAAAGATCGGAAATCCAACATTTGATTACTGTGGAAAGTTAAATATGGACAAGTCTATGTTATAATGAATAAGCATAAAAATATTGGAACAGACGTTCCGAGGAAAGAAGGAAAGTAAATGGAGTTGGCTGCAACAATTTTTGGCATTACGATTTCCTCAGCAGCGATGATCGCGTTGCTTAAAATTATTGCGATAGATATTGTTTTATCCGGGGATAATGCAGTGGTGATCGCGATGGCTACAAGAAAGTTGCCAAAGGAACAACGAAACAAAGCCATCGTCTTGGGAACGGCGGGTGCTGTTGCGCTTAGAATTTTATTTGCCATTTTGATTGTTTGGCTGTTAAAAATACCATTCGTTAACTTAATTGGCGGGTTGCTGCTTTTGTGGATTGCTTTTAAGGTACTGGTTGGCGGAGAAGATACGGCCAACGTTTCCGCTTCCAACAGTTTGAAGAAAGCAATAGGAACGATCATACTGGCTGATGCAGTCATGAGCCTGGATAATGTAGTGGCCGTTGCCGGGGCAGCCAATGGACACATTTTTATGCTGGGCTTGGGAGTGGCCATCAGCATTCCCATTATGATTTATGGTTCCGTTTTTATCGTGAAGGCGATGGAAAAATATGCATGGATAGCCTATGCCGGCTCCGGCATTCTTGCCTGGACAGCCGGTGAAATGATTCTTCGGGAAGACCATGTGCACGATATTCTTAACATTACGAACGAGGCGATGGGGTACTTCATTACAGCCGGGTTGACGATTTTCATTGTACTGGCCGGATATATATCAAATAAAAAGGCGGCAGCAAAAAGAAAAGCAAGACATTTTGTATAATGCAAAAAAATCCTGCTTAAAAATATTCCCTTGCGAACGCCCATCATCGTATAGAAAACAGGGTTCTTATTATTTAGATGGTTGGGCGTCCTCCAAAAAAAGGGATGTCCTTTTTTTTAAGAAGTAAGGATTGCCCATAAATATCATTCGACAACTTTTTTACTTGAATGAGTGAAACGCTGAACTTTCCTCTTTCTCATTTTTTAACACTATTTTTCACTTGGATTTAACAAAAAAAGCACTCTAATTGAGATGTTTGTCTGCAATAGAGTGTGGCCAAGAAGGTTGAACTATTGGGATTTACAGGTTCTAACTGCGAGAGCGGGAAACCGGCTCCAACCTATTTTCAAGCATTTTTTTATTAAACAAGATTCTTTCATCATTTGGCCGGTATTCTCGCGCTTTTTCATTATGTTCATAAGACTTTTCAAAGTCTTTTATATGATAATAACACACACACAGTTGCAGATGTGGATACCAAGTGGAATAGGCGGGGTAGGTAAAGCTCCATTTGTCAGGATCATCTTTTAGTTCTGTAGATAGTTCATACCAAAATATGGCTGGCTTATACTCCCTCTTTTGTTGAAAATGATAACCGATCCGGCAGGCTGCCTCTGGACGAGGAGTCTTGGAGAAATGTAAAGACAATAATAAAGATGATAACTCCTTTTCTGTATCTCCTAAAAAACGATGGCAATCTGCCCTGAAGATACAGGCATATATTTTGTCTTCTACCCATCCTTCTTCCATTTCAATGGCCTTGGTGTAACTCTTGATCGCTTCCAAATAAAGACCGTTCTCCCGCAGTTCGTTCCCATAATAAAAGTAATCCCGTGCAGTAAACGAATCGCCATTTTTAATCTTCCTTTTATAAATGGAAAGATTCCTGCCAACAGCATGTCTATTTTTCAAATGAGTGATCGATATATCGGAATTAACGATATGACCGGATACTTCAATGTAATTGTGAACATCTCCTTGCCATTGAAAATGCCTGCTCCGTTTTAGTAGCCGATTTCTTCGATATCGTAATGTGACATTCCCATATTCATCTACACCGGCATTGTAATACATTGAAACAGAATCGACTTCAGGATCCAAGGTTTCCTTCAATAATTTAAACTTTTGCCGATCTTCTTCCTGGAGCACATCGTCTGCATCAAGATAAAATATATAATCCTTCGTTGCATGTTTAAAAGATTCATTCCGCGCATCTTTAAATTTTCCTGTCCATTCAAAGAAAAATACACGGTCTGTATACTTTTTGGCGATTTCTACAGTTCGATCAGTTGACCCTGTATCCACAATATTCATTTCATCTACTAGATCCTTAACGGAATCAAGGCATCTTTCAAGCACATCTTCCTCATTTTTGACGATCATACATAGACTAATGGTAACCACGCTTTTCCCTCCTGAAATTTTTTAAAAAAGAAGATACTCAAAGGAGTATCTTCTTTTTATGACTTGGGGAGAAGAAAGATGTTCCGAAGATATTTGCGAATCCAAAGAAATGTCCGTTATATGGAATGTTAGCAACCCCCAATTGATTTTAACGTTCCTAGCCCCCGGCAGGCCCGGTAGGTCCGGCAGGTCCAGTAGCCCCAGCAGGTCCCGTAGGCCCGGCAGGTCCCGTAGGCCCGGCAGGTCCTGTAGGTCCAGCGGGTCCTGTAGCCCCAGCAGGCCCGGTAGGTCCAGCAGGTCCAGTAGCCCCAGCAGGTCCAGTAGGTCCAGCAGGTCCAGTAGGTCCAGCAGGTCCAGTAGCCCCAGCAGGTCCCGTAGGTCCGGCAGGCCCGGTAGGTCCAGCAGGTCCCGTAGGTCCGGCAGGTCCAGTAGCCCCAGCAGGTCCCGTAGGTCCAGCAGGTCCCGTAGGTCCGGCAGGTCCCGTAGGTCCGGCAGGTCCCGTAGGTCCGGCAGGTCCCGTAGGTCCAGCAGGTCCTGTAGCCCCAGCAGGTCCAGTAGGTCCAGCAGGCCCCGTAGGTCCAGCAGGTCCAGTAGGTCCAGCAGGTCCAGTAGGTCCAGCAGGTCCAGTAGCCCCAGCAGGCCCCGTAGGTCCGGCAGGTCCAGTAGGTCCGGCAGGTCCAGGTACACCATCAGAGCCGTCAAACTCCAATAAAACTACGTCATCGATCAATATTCTATAAACAGCCCCAAAAACGGCTGGTTTAACAATTTCAACTCTTGCCTTTGATGCAGCAGCCGGTGCCGGTTCAGTAACATGATAAATTTCCTTCCAAACTTCAAATAAAGAAAATGGAAATACTTGGCCAAACGGAACGTTTATATCTAATCCTGTTCCGACTTCTACGTTATTGTCATTTAAATACACAACCCGCAGTAAAATTTGGTTAAACCCTTGTGAGGCCAATGAAACTTTTAATAAATAACTTTGATTGGGATTAATTGGTACAGTTTGAGAGAGGGAGGATGCTAAGAAACCCCTATTAAAAACAGCTGCATATTGGCCTGTATGAGTATGAGTGGTAGTAATTGAAGTATTGACGGGTGACCAACTTTCCAAAGTTCCGGTTTCAAACCCTCCATTTTGGATCAAATTGTTTACCGACAATGAATACCCTCCTTTTTTGTAGAAAGTAGTTCAATGATTTTCTCTTTTGAATTGAACTCTCAATATACTATGAATTGAAATAACGCTTGTTCAGGCGGAGTATCTATTATCAACACACATTTTTCGAATAAAAAAACTGTCGATAACTAAGTTATCAACAGATTCCAATGGGGTGTTATAATAGTACACTTATTTCTTTCAGCATTTGTTTTGCACGTTCGTCATGTGTGTGGTGTTGATGGACAAAATGATAGCCGTTTTCCGTAATTCGGATTCTTTCTTGATCGTTGGCCAGGTAAAAATCGGCTTTTTCCATAAAATCATCAGTCGTACAGGCTGCATAGTTTTCCTTGTCTATAAAACCCAAATCGATAATATCATCGTTTGGCTCTGCGAGAAGTAATGTTCTACAGGCTGGCGCCTCAAAGAATTTAAGGACTGCAACCCTGCCCGTTTTATGGCGGCCGCCGCAAGTAAAGAATATTTTGGCGCGATTGAGTTCCTTTGCATATTCCTCATTTACGATTAATAGATCGGATTGTTTAGCCAGATGACCTGGATGGGGATGATAGACAAAACCCGGGTGATTTTTCATATGGGAAAAAACAGCATCCCTAAATGCATAGCTTCCTTTTGGGGGCATTACTTCGGGCAGCTTATGATGGCCATGCGCATGTTTATCAATGTATACCAGTCCCATTAATAACGAATCAATATCTTTCTTTTGCCCATAATCTTTCATGATATTTGGATTGATGGACCAAGGCAGCCAGCGGAATTTATCTTTGAATTGAGGAAATGTTTTAAGGAATGGGTATTTAGTAGCTGAAAAAATGAGATCGATGTTGCTGTCTATAAAATATTGAATTCTTTCATTAGGTTTCCAGTGAAGATCTATGACAAAGCAGCCCGTCGGAATATCAATTTCCGCCAACCCTTCCACCTTGGGCGCCATAATAAAATTCCAGGCAATATCATAATGAAAAATAAAATCAGGTTCGATATTCAATGTTTTTAATATGTCCTTAATATGCCCATGTTGTTGCCAATAATAGACATCCGCATACTTTTCTAACGCTTCAAATATCCCTTTTTTTACTCTGTGTTTAGGATATATCCAAAAAGGTTTAACGAGCACTAAAATTTTTCGTTTCTTCTCCATGGACCCACCACCTTTTATTTCCATCGATTAACCATTATATATATGAAAAAGGCTTATTTCCGTTTGGACGCCATTGAAAGCTGTTTTACACAATAGGGAGAACACTGAAAAAGGAGCCGTTCCCTTTTCAGCCATCATAGCCTCCAAATCAATATGCTGTCTTGGAGGGTATTTTTAGGGACAACTCCTTTTAAATCCATTAAGATTCCTTTATTTTTCTTGAAAAGGACATTTAAATCAGCCGCTCTAAATTCTTTATGGGGCACTGTCAAAATAACGACATCCGCTTTTTTAAGTTGGTTAAATGGTTTCAAGGGGATATTTATTTCTTTCAGTTGATCGGAGGAAATATTAGGATCGCATATTTGAAGCGGTAAACCAAGGTTTTGCAGTTTCTTTACCATTTCCAGTGACTTGGAGTTCCTTATATCAGAAATATTTTCTTTAAAAGTGATACCGAGAATTGTAATGAGTGCCTCTTGCACATTTATTTTGTGCGATATCATTAACTGCATTAAAGACTGTATAATATATTCGGGCATGTAATCATTTGTTTTCCTGGCTTCGGAAAGAAAACTCGGGTAAAATCCTTCCAATTTTGACTTGTGGATTAAGTAGTGCGTATCTACTCCGATACAATGTCCTCCAACTAATCCTGGTGATAACGGAATAAAGTTCCATTTTGTTTTAGAGGCAGCAAGTACTTCATGCGTGTCTATGTTTAGTCGATTAAATATTAAAGACAGTTCATTCATAAGGGCAATATTAATATCGCGTTGTGTGTTTTCCACAATTTTGGAAGCTTCGGCAACTTTGATGGAGGGAGCTTTATAAATGTCGGCATCGATTACCCCATTGTAAAGTTCGGATATTTTTTCCAATGCGTATTTATTTTGGCCGGAAACAACCTTGGGGATTGTTTTGAAAGTATGTTTTTTATCTCCAGGATTAATTCTTTCGGGTGAGTAACCGACAAAGAAATCGGCTCCGGACTTTAAGTTTGAGTATTCTTCCAATATTGGAATGCACACATCTTCCGTCGTTCCTGGGTATACAGTAGACTCGTAAACGACAATTGTCTGCGGGGCAAGATTTCTTCCGATCATGGCAGAAGCTGCTTCAAGATAGGATAAATCCGGTTCCTTCGTTGCGGTAATCGGTGTTGGAACCGCCACAATAATGAAGCGGCACTCTTTCAACTTTTCCTCTTCACAGACAAATTCAATGCCTGCTTTTCTTAAATCTTCGCTCGATATTTGCCCTCCTGGATCTACGTCATTGTTTAACAGGTCTATTTTCTTTTGGTCAATATCAAATCCTACTACATTGTATTTTTCCGAGAATCCGACCGCTACGGGAAGCCCGACGTAACCAAGGCCCACTACACCGATTTTTTCTTTATATCGGGTGTCGCCCGTTTTAACCACAACATATGGGGTTTTGGGCGGCACTTTTATATAATGTTCAATGATTTTTTCGATCGCTGTTGCAACATCCTTTATATGTCTGCTGTTGGACCCATTTTTCATCATTTCCAGGTGATGTGGATTGAGCTGAATTTCCACGATCGACGGACATATGCTTTTCAACTTGTTCAGGATATTGCTGAGTGGTGTTTTTGCTGTGTTAATGAGAAAAAGCGGTTTGGGAGAGAGCTTTGTTTGAACCAAACGATCAACGGCGCTTTCGGCTTTTGAACCGGTTGGTAAAATCATCACAGCATTTTTGTCCAGTATCGTCTCTTTCCCTATATCAATCATTTGCTCATTTTTTTTCGATAAAAAATCATATAAACGTTCCTCCCACATATTTCCCTGGCCAATGAGTATGATTGTATGGTCTCTCTCTCTCATATTGATGTTCCTTTCAAAGAAATTATTAACTATATATGCAAGAAGGAAGCGAGATGCCAAGCTTTAACGGAAAAAGGGCATTACCACAAAACCAGCGCCCCACCACGATGAGCGTTTGGCACATTTTAATTGATCGTGGTAAAAGCCGTGCTGTTTTAAATAAGCATAGAGTAAATTAACTAGAAGTGAGCGGGAATGAAAATCTGAGAAAGAGGGAGATGCCATGATCCCCATTACTGATCCAAAAGGCCAGTTCATCCGTATCCGAGATGAAATTATGAAGAAGATCAAAGAGGTTTTATCCAGCGGCAAGTATATTTTAGGGCCGCATGTCAACGAACTGGAACTTGAAATTGCCAGGCGGCTGGGTGTTTCAGATGCCATTACGGTTGCGAACGGAACAGATGCACTCGTATTAACCCTTCAAGCTTATGAAATAGGTGAGGGGGATGAAGTCATCACAACGCCATTTTCATTTTTTGCAACAGCAGAAGCCATTACAAGGGTAGGAGCAACGCCCGTTTTTGCAGATGTTGATGAGACATTTAATATCGATCCTGGACAAATAATTGAAAAAATGACATCCGCAACGAAGGCGATTCTGCCTGTCCATTTATTTGGACAGCCTGCTGCAATGGATGAAATCAACTCCATTGCCAAAGAACATCATTTGATTGTTATTGAAGATGCCTGTCAGGCATTTGGGGCGAAGTATCAGGGAAAAGAAGTGGGAAGTCTGGGAAATGCAGCCTGTTTTTCTTTTTTTCCAACAAAAAATTTCTCTACCATGGGTGACGGCGGAGTTATTGCGACCTCCGATACAAAAATAGCGGAAAGAATAAAGTCCTTAAGGGCGCATGGCAGTACACAGAAATATTATCATCATGAAATCGGATATAATAGCCGCCTTGATGAAGTGCATGCAGCCATTCTATTGGTTTGTCTCCAATATGTTGACAGCTGGAATGAAAAGAGAAGAACGTTAGCCGCCAGGTATCTAAAAGAACTGCAACATGTGCCATTCTTACAATTGCCTCCGGCATCGGAACATACTACACATGTTTATCACTTATTCTGTGTACAATCTCAATGTAGAAAAGAAATAACCGAATATCTCCAACAATACGGAATTCAAACGGGCATCTATTACCCGTGCTGTATTCATCTGCAAGAGGCCTATAAAGATCTTGGATATAAAAGAGGGGATTTCCCTATTGCGGAATTGCTGTCGGAAAGGTTATTTGCCCTACCGCTGTTTCCGACGATGTCATTTGCAGAGCAGGATCAAGTCATTTCTGCATTGAAAAGTTTTGAGGTGAACGGCGGATGATTCGCACCGGACTGATCGGCTGTGGTTATATTTCGCATAAACATGTGAAAACATTATCCCGATTCAGCGACATTTCCCTCGCAGCCGTATGTGATGTTGACCAAGAAAAAATGAAAGAAGCAGCTGCTCTGTATCAAAAAGAAGATGGGGCTGATTCCGAGATCACTTTTTATGAGAATTATCAAGATCTGCTAAAGGATCCCCGTATCGATATCGTCATTATTACGGTCATTTCCAGTTTGCATGCCAAGATCACGAAAGAGGCGATAAAGCATGGGAAACATGTCATTGTTGAAAAGCCGCTTGCTTTGTCGATGAGAGAGGCCAATGATGTCATTCAGTTGGCTGATGATTGTAAGAAAGACATTTTTGTATGTCATCAGCTGCGTTACCGCCCACTACTCAAGAGAATCAAGGAATTAATGGAGAAAGGCTTTTTGGGAGAGCCCTACATGGGGGTTGTTTCGTTAAGGCTTCATCGTTCTTTGGACTATTATGCTTCATCAAACTGGAAGGGGACTTGGGAAAAAGATGGCGGCATGCTTGTGAATCAAGGGATCCATCTAATTGATTTACTGCTTTGGCTATTCGGTGACATTCAGTCCGTTTATGGAGAAATTGCTTCTAGGGTCTCGGAAAAGGAAACCGAAGATGTTGCCTGCGGGATCATTTCGTTTAAAAATAAGGCAAAGGGATTGATTGAAGCAAACACGATTACGAAGCCAAAAAATCAAGGCTATTATTTATCGATTTTTGCTGAAAAAGGCTCGATTTGTATCGGAGGACCAGGGTTTAATGAAGTCCAGCATTGTTATATTGAACATCTTCCCGATATGGAAGATGAGTTGCGGAAACTAAGTGTTCAATTGGATGAACATTACCTGATGTACCAAAGTTTTTTGGAAACAATCATAAAAAAAGCGCCAAATGCCCTGTCAGCAAAAGAGGGAAAAAAAGCATTGGAAGCGATTTTTGCTTTATATGAATCAAGTAAAAGGAAGCAGTCTGTCTCCGTTCCTGTGGACCATTTTTGTACAGCTGATATGAAAAGCGGGAGGATTTGACATGATTGATGAAACGGCAAAGCTGGGGAAAAATGTAAAAATTGGTGAGTATGTAATCATTGAAAAAAATGCAGTCATTGGTGATCACGTTACGATCGGCCATCATGTTGTCATTAAGGAAAACACCCGTATAGGTAATCATGTAACCATAAATGATCACGCTGTGCTTGGCCAATATCCGGTATCTAACAAAAAAATGGCGAGGAAGCCGTCCATTCATTTATCTCCGTTAGTGATAGGCGATGAGGTGAAAATTGGCAGTCAATGCGTTTTATTCCGTGGAACCAACATCATGGATGGCGTCTTGATTGGTGATTTGGCGGCTATCAGGGAAAATGTTACAGTCGGGATAAACAGCATTGTTGGCCGGAATGTCATGGTTGAAAATCATACCCGAATTGGTCAATATGTCACAATCCAGACGAGCTCTTATGTGACGGCACATATGGTAATTGAAGATCATGTTTTTATAGGACCGTGCCTTTCCTCGTCAAATGATAAACATATGGAGATGGGGAAAGGTGAATTACAAGGTCCCATTCTCCGAATGGGCTCGAAAATAGGGAATCATGCCACCCTATTGCCAGGAGTCATTATTGGGGAAAAAGCAGTGGTTGGTGCCGGTGCGGTTGTCACGAAAAATGTAAAGGCCAACGAAGTGGTCGTTGGGAACCCGGCCAGACCGATCAACAGGTAATCCAGCAACTTTTAATTCAATATGCTCTTGGTCCGGGCAAGCACTGCGAGTATTAAAAGATCTTCTTATGAAGCGCGGCCTTGCTCGAAAAATGAACAAAAGCATTAAGCAGGCTTTCCAAACCGATGGATAGCCTGCTTGTTTGGATAAACCCCGCTTTGGGATTGATCCGCTTCCATGCATTAAGCAGAAAGTTTAAGCTTAATGTTTTTGGGATTGACTTTTTAATTCTTCAATTGACTGTTGTACAAGCGTTACGGCCTGGCTCATCGCCGCTCCGCCGCCAAATGCAGCGGATACCCCGACCACTTCTAAAATCTCATCCTCTGTACACCCCTGGTCAAGGCATCCTTTCGTATGGTACATGATGCAATATTCATCCTGGGCGTATATGCTGATTCCGAGCGCAATCATTTGCTTTTCTTTTTGCGGGACCTTCCCTTCTGAAAAACAGGCCTCCGTAAATTTATTATACGATTCCGCTATCTTTGGCATCTTTTTTGTAAAGACACCAAGTCCTTCTTTATATTCTTGAATAGCCGCTTCTGTAAACGTATGGTTATCCAATCAACCCATCTCCTTTCGAAAGTAGTATTTCTATTTTTAATCGATTCATTCAATAAAAAAACGAAAACCCTTTACGAGATGGAGGTCTGATTTTTTGTCGATTCGCTGCTATTCCTAGCCTTGCTATATAAAAGACTGGAAGAGATGATGATGTGAAATTTTGAAATTCACTGCTAAAAAAAAGGGAATTTTTCTTTTTTGTTTAATATAAATAATATCAATAAAATTGAGGGAAAAGTCTTAAAAAATGGTCACTGTGTTTGGGTTAAGTCTTTTATCGTCACCAGTTTTTGCAGAAAGTAGTCAAGAAGAAGAACAAATATTTATTTATGAGTATAATGGAATTGAATTCAGCGGCAACGTGAACTGACTCAAGAGCAATTAAGTAATATGTATGCAGAGGTGATGGGGAGCCCTACAGAATCATCTGAAATAGGTGTAATGGGGGGCTCAACGGTTATAGTGGTAAAGCCAACTTACAGAACTTATAAGAACAAAGGGGCAAAGGCTGCTGCTGAATTGTTATCAGCTTATATTATTTCAAAAGCTCCAAAGCCAGTTAAAACGAGTGTATTTGGCGGTTGGGTATTAACCAAGTTATCTGCCTACTTATTCAGGTGCTTGGGTAACAAGTTCTTGGAGTAGAGCCGAAAATAAACGTCTATATTTTAATACTTTAGTTCACTATAAAAAAAGTAACTATACGCAACCAAAATCGGTTCAATATTGGGAATCTACCTCTTGGCGGACGAAATAAACGTTAAAAAATAGCCAATGGCATTAAAGCGTAAAGAGAAGGAGAAAGGTATAAATGGGTCTATTGCAGGAAGACACACAAGAAAAACTTAATAAACTTAATAAACCATTTGAAACATTTTTATCTTTTGTTGCGTTCACCCTAACCATTAGGATCCTTCCTTTATTTGAAAGTTTTACGAGTAATATTGCACTTCAAATAATTGTTGGTTTATCTTTTGTGGGGATCATCATTAAGTTGTTCATAGATAATCGTAAACTTCCTTATATACTTAGAAAAATTTGTGAACGCTTGAATGTTAGTCTGACTTTTTTGTATATTGCGTATATAATCTTATATTTTGTAGTAGCCTTGGTCATTATGTAGAGGTGAAAATCATATGATGGATACGAGAGTAACACAGAAAGAAAGATCAACGCTAATAGAATACTCGAATAACTTTGGAAAATAAAACAGTTCCTAGAACCATGTAAAAGGTATATAGAGCACTTATTAAATTTTAAACTAAGCAATTTTTTTAAAACGCCTTATGACGTTTTTAAATGGCATTTCAGTTTGAAAACCATTTTAATTTTTATATGCTGCACATTCATTTTCCTCAAAACAGGTTTAAGATAAAAATAAACCTAATTTTCATGTAAGTAAGAGCGCTCGCTATAGTTTTGATATAGTCTTTTTAAACATCATTTGAATCACAAAATAAGCAGAAAAAATTGTTCCGTTATTTAAGTCGATATGTATGATACTCGTTTGACAAATGATAACATATATGTTATATTTTCAATAACGTGTATGTTATCGCATCATGTTGTATAAAATAATACATGGGAGTGGAACCGCGATGATTGACATTCATTTTTATGCCGATAGTCGCGGGCGTCAACCGGTTTTGGAGTGGATTCAAGAAATTGAAAAAAGCGACCCCGTAACCTTTCGCAAGACGTTTCAGCTTTTAACTATGTTACGGGAAAACGGAAGGTTTATCCTTTCGGGACAATCTCGAAGAAAAGATATAAAAAAGTTAAGCGGAACAGACATTTGGCAATTAAGGATTAACGACAACAGGGTATTATTCTTCTATTTTTCCGGTAACGCCATTGTCCTAACCAACCAATTTCAAAAAAAGCAAAAATCCACACCCAAAACCGAAATCGAACGAGCTGAAGCAAGAAGGAAGGAATGGCTCGAAAAACAATGACGTCCGCGGCCGCTTAGGCCCGTCGGTATAAAAAAACAATTATCGTGGAAACAAAAAACAATTTATCATTCGGTAACACGAGTTATTCAACAAAAGGAGGGAAGCAAATGAAAACCTTCAATGATCTCCGTGGTGAATTAGCGCAAAAAAATCCGGAATTATTTATTGCTATGGAGATCGTAGGAAAGATCATGGCGGCGCGGGATCGTCAGGGAATCAGTCAACGTAAACTATCCGAAATGTCCGGTGTTCCGCAAAAGACAATTTCAAGGATCGAAAATGGAATTGATGTACCAAAGATTTCTACACTAATAAAACTAACAACCGCATTAGGATTAGAATTCTCCGTAGTAGAAAAAGAAACGGCGGACGAACAATCCGCTACCCTTAATTATTAATCCTAGTCAGTAAATATCATTAGGCCGATCTGCTCAAAATGTTGAATAATAGGCAACACCCAAAGGATTAACTAAACACTCCAGGATAACTGGAGTGTTTTTATTTGCCTAAAAGACGCCGGAACCATGATTTTTGCTCGGTCTCCTTCTCTTGGGTCATGGCCACTTCCATCCTGGCCTGCTGGCTCTCCCGGATCGCCTGTAACAATTCCTGATCACGCCGCTCCAATGAATCTTTGATGTACGATTCCATCCATTAATAAACAACTTCAAGAACTGTTACCACCATCTCACCAGCCGGCTGGGGCTGGGATTCGGGATAGTTCTAGAACATTGTTTCATGGCCGACTAGAATAAACTATTTCCTGTTCCAAAACTTCCACCCTTTCTTTTTTTCTTGTGTAGCAGCAATTAAATTTTTTGTTTGTTGAAGCTCCCTTAATGACCTCATTAATGTTTCATCTCTTTTAGAAAGTTTTTCATCTATATATTTTTGTTGTTGTTTTATAAATTCATTTTGCTCACTAATTTTTCAATTAATAACTCATTAAATTTTCTTGATCACTTAATTTCTCATTTAACTTTTCCATATATTTTCTTAGTTCTAGCAACGTCTCTGGAACATTTAAACTCACTTGCTCATGATCGTCTGTATACTCAATGGTCATTGGAATGGAGCTATTGCAAGCTCTTCATCAACTTGTTCTGCTGTTTTCTTCGCCCCGATTCATAACCTGTCTTTTTATACTCGTCTGGCACTGATGCGTTTTTTTCAAGCCGGCTTTCTCGGTCCGATTTTAATGTTCATTTGTGGTCACCTAACTACTGACTACGCTATACAACATACATTGGTTTAAACTAACGCCTTCTTACTCCGCTACCAAAAACGATGGAAAAACTGGGCAGTTATTATAAATATATAAAATGAACTTTTGAATGCAACGTTAAAATCTGACAAAAAGCCATTGCGTCTGGTCATTGATCTCCCATCCTTTTTTGACTATTAGTATTAGTATTCTATACCCGAAAAGATCGGTAATGGGATTCCGTTCCTTTGACCGTTTTCAGTAAAATAGTGCAAGCGCGGGCAATGGAAGCCCGTTCCTTTGACCGTTTTCGGGAAAATGACACCAGCGCGGGCAATGGCATTGGCCTGCCGGGCCAATTCATAATGAATACCGATCGTCTAAAATGATTGCGTGTTAAACTCTGACATTCATTGTACATAAAAGAAAAATTCTCGGGGGATTTTTGATAAACGGGGTCTGATTTTGCGGCTGCTGCTTTTTGAACAATCCTTTAAATGTACATAGCTCTTAAAAGTCGATTTAAAAGAAAATGCTCGCTTTCATCAGACTGTCTGTCCAATCAATCTTTATTATCTTCCATAAAGTATTATCAAGTCGGCCGGCTTAATAAAATACAAGGAGAGATAGTTATGTGGTATGAAGATGATTTCGTTGCAGGCGCTGAAGAAGAAAGATATAGAAGACGCCGTGTTCTCGTTTGCGAATGCCGCGAAGTAAGAGGCGAACGAGAAAGCGAAGAGCGCCGTGAGCGTGAAATCGTTTGTTTCTGTAAAAGATGCAGACGCGGATATTAAGCTGAACAACAATAGCCTGGCCAAATGCGGCCAGGCCATTTATCATCCCTTATCTGGCCGTTGACAGAGAAAAAAGGTGCATAAAAAAAGAAACCCCTGAAAGGTTTCTGTATGATGGAGCATAGCGGGCTCGAACCGCTGACCTCTACACTGCCAGTGTAGCGCTCTCCCAACTGAGCTAATGCCCCTGAACTTTGAATACATTTTCCATTATAAAAGCTTTTTAAAAAAGTGCAAGCTTTATTTTCAACTAATTATTTCTATTTCTTGAACATCGTCTAAAAGGGAAATTGTATAATAAATATTTGTGATCGATCTTTTTGCGCTTACCCGCGTTTTTAATTCCAAAAGGTGAGCGGAAGCTTCCTTTAAATCTTTGATTCGCGTATGCGTGATTAAAATTTTTTCCTCCTGTAATTTGTGCATAACAGTCTCGACGCTTTCCCTTTTTTTCACGGTAATTTTGATCAGAAGCTCTCTTTTAAGCAAATTTTTCGGGCCGATTCTCGTCAGCATGAAAGGGATAAGCTCAACACTAATAATAAGGAGAATAACTCCGGCAACAGCTTCCAGGTAAAAACCGGCTCCAACAGCAATGCCTATTCCTGCTGCCCCCCATATCAAAGCAGCGGTTGTTAATCCGGAAATATGATCGTTGCCCCTTCTTAAAATAACACCTGCTCCAAGAAAGCCGATTCCCGAAACAATTTGTGCAGCCAAACGGAGCGGATCCATTTGTATACGAATTTCATCATTCCCGGGAAAAATATAGGCAGACTCAATGGAAACAATTGTCAACAAACAACTAATAATGGATATGACCAGGCTTGTTTTTAAACCGAGCGGTTTCTTTTTCAGCTCTCGTTCCAATCCGATAATTAATCCGAGAGCCGCAGACATACCCAATCTTGCCAATAGCTCCAAATCAAACAAATATTCCATTTGCTTCTCTCCCTGCCGCCTCTTGCTTCTTTATTGGAAAAATGGAAATAAAAAATGTAACATTAAATTCATTATATAATACTTCATTAAAAGTTAAGGAAAAGATAAATGTGGAAACACCAAAGTTGAATCCCTTTATTGTTGTTGTGATTGGCGTCCTGACGATTTCAAGTTCAGCCATATTCGTAAAGTTGTCATCCGCGGAGGCGGGAGTCATCGCTTTTTATCGCATGTTTTTTAGTGTCTGTATCATGCTTCCCGCATTTTTTCGGCGCAGTAAAACAGATTTGCAGATGATCGCACGGAATGATTGGATATATTCTCTCTTTGCCGGTATATTCCTTGCTTTTCACTTTATCCTTTGGTTCGAGTCGTTAAACTACACATCGGTTGCAAGCTCGACCGTTTTGGTGACATTACAGCCTTTGTTTGCTTTTGTCGGCACTTTTTTATTTTTTAAAGAAAAATATTCACTCAAAAGTATCGGCTGTGCGGTAGCGGCTATGGTTGGAGGTTTCGTGATTAGTTGGGGTGATTTTCGGTTGAGCGGTACTGCGCTGGTAGGCGATATGCTCGCGTTGGCTGCCTGTGCGTTAATAACGGCCTATCTGCTTGTCGGACAAACGCTTAGACAAAGGGTGTCACTGGTTACTTATACCTTTTTAGTTTATTCAATAAGCGCCATCGTATTATTTTTTTATGTAATCATTAGAAAAGAACATCTCTATCCATACGGGATTGAAGACTGGGGATATTTCCTTCTCTTGGCCATTTTGCCCAACTTGCTTGGCCACTCTTTATTCAACTGGGCTTTAAAATGGATCAGTACGACAGTCATCTCCATGGCGGTTTTATTTGAACCTGTCGGAGCAACGGTCCTTGCCTATATGATTTTGAATGAAAAAGTTTACTGGTCTCAGGTTGCGGGAGGTACGATCATGATCATAAGCGTGTTTTTATTCATTATCAATGCCAAGAGGGAAGGAACCCGGATTTAAATGAATAAATAAGTGAATCCGGAAAAAACAAAAGCCATGATCGACATGACGAGAAAAGTTCCTCCTTCAACTTTTTCATCTGCATCTGCATCACTTATGCGCAAGGCTTCAACATAACAATAACTAAACAGATAAATAGCCATCAAAAACGAAATAATGAGAGCGGCTTTTGTCAAAATGGGTTTCACCTTCCCAATATAATAGATATTTGTTATTATATTTATGTACAGATTGATAGAAAGATGTATGGAGAAATAAATTTCAAAAAACTGTTGCATCACAAAAATATCTATGTTATATTATAACTCGTCCGATAAACAAGTCGAAAACGAAAAAAGTTTTTTATAAAGTTATTGACTTTAAATCGAGAGTGTGTTATTCTATAAAAGTCGCCCAAAAGGGAGACGCCGAGTTTGCTCTTTGAAAACTGAACGAAACGAAACGTCAATAATCATTAATTTGTCAGCTTGAATATGAGCTAAGCAAA
>NZ_JBFEGN010000074.1:0-19454 GCF_047228825.1 Siminovitchia jepli | reverse complement strand
TTTCTGGAAATTAGGGTATAGCCGGTTAGCTTAGTATTGCTTTTTTTAGCAGTTCGTTAGTTATATTTTCAGGGTAGAAATATTGATCAAAATAAAAAACTCCTACAAAGTAGGAGGGGAATCAAACAGTTGGGTCAAGAGATCCTTTGACCCATCTAACTCGGCGAATGCCGAGAGACTATTAGGAATTTGGGAGGATAGACATGAAAGAAAGCACCAAGAAAGAAATCATTTCCTGGGTCAAATCGCTTGTATTTGCAATCATTCTCGCATTTGTTTGCAGACAGTTTTTCTTTTCGCCCATTACTGTATTTGGAGAATCCATGTCACCTTCCTTTCAGGATCACGACAAGGTGATTATAAGTAAAACATCCAAGATCCAGCGGTTTGATGTGATTGTCTTTGATGCACCGGATATCGAAAATGAACACTATATTAAACGTGTGATCGGACTCCCGGGAGACAGCATTGAAATGAAAGATGACGTGCTTTATATTAATGGAGAAGCATTCAACGAACCGTATTTGTCGGAAAACAGAAAAGATAACCCATTTGGCAATCTGACCGGGGACTTTTCTTTGCAGGAGAAAACCGGAAAAACAAAAGTCCCTGAAAACATGTTGTTTGTAATGGGCGATAATCGCTTGAACAGCAAGGACAGCCGTACATTCGGGCTCATTTCTTATGATGCTGTAATTGGCGAAGTGAAATTCCGCATCTACCCATTTGATGCATTTGGCCCTGCCAACTCGTAAGAAAAGCGCTGCGCGTTTTTTTTTACAGGTGAGAGGGGCTGGATCTGATTAGTTTGGCGAACGGCCAATTTATACTTTTCTTCTTAAAAAGTCGGGGGTCAGAAGCCGGATTGGCCGGAAATTCAGTCTTTCTTCATTTTTAACCGGAACATAAAAGGGACAAATCCTTTACTTCGGATTTGTCCCTTGATAGCGGAAAATTAACCAGCCTTTGCTTCTTTTTTATTGAGCAAGGTTGCCACATAGGTAACAAGGTCGACTACCCGGCATGAGTATCCCCACTCATTATCATACCAAGCCAATACTTTGACTTTTTTTCCTTCCATGACAATGGTGGAAAGCCCGTCGACAATGGCAGAATGCGGGTTTGTATTAAAATCAATTGAAACAAGCGGCTCTGTCGTAAATGCCAATATGTCCTTCAAAGTACTATTGGCAGCCTTTTGAAATGCATGGTTAATGTCTTGTACGGTTGCTTCCCGTTTTAAATCTACAACAAGGTCAACAAGTGAAACGTTTGGCGTCGGAACACGAAGTGCCATTCCGTGCAATTTCCCTTTTAATTGAGGGAGTACGAGCGACAAAGCTTTTGCCGCCCCGGTTGTCGTGGGGATGATGGACTGGGCGCATGCCCGGGCACGGCGCAGGTCTTTATGCGGATTGTCAAGGTTCTTTTGGTCATTTGTGTATGCGTGAACCGTTGTCATTAATCCGTTCTCAATTCCGAAAGAATCGTCCAGCACTTTTGCAACAGGCGCCAGACAGTTGGTTGTACAGGAAGCATTTGAAATAATATCATGCTGATTGATTGTTAAATCATTCTCATTGACACCCATGACGATTGTTACATCTTCATTTTTTCCAGGAGCCGTCAAAACGACTTTTCTGGCGCCTGCTTCGAGATGCATGGCAGCCTTGTCGCGGGAATTGAATTTCCCCGTCGCCTCTATGACGATGTCAATATTCAATTCATGCCAGGGAAGTTCACGCGGATTGCGGTTATTTAAAAGCTTGATTTCCTTGCCGTTTACTACAAGGGCTTGGTCTTTCGGTTGTATATCAGCTTCAAATTTCCCATGAGTTGTATCATATTTAATGAGATGGGCAAGCGTTTCAGGCGGATAGCTGGCATTAATCGCCACGATATTAAAACGGTCCTCCATGATCGCTTTTCTGAATACCATGCGGCCAATACGGCCAAATCCATTAATCGCAACATTAGCCTTCATAATTTCCGGGAGCCCCCTATAAAGTGTTATACTGTAATTTCATATTGTCGTAATTAGTATAACATAATTATCATAAAAAGGAACAATAAAATGTGTCAGTTATCTTAACCAAAAACAGAAGTGCAATGCACTCCTGTTCAAGGTATCATTTTCCATTTTTCGATCAGGTCTTCCACCTGTTTTTCCGTCGCGCCGAGCGAACCGTTATTGTCAATAACCGCATCGGCCATCTCCTTTTTTTTCCTTAACGGAAGCTGGGATCCGATCCGGGCCTGTGCTTCGTCTTCCCGAAATGAATTTCTGTCCATGAGCCTTTTAAGCTGCGTCTCTTCATCAACGTAAACGACAATCGTTTTTTCAACCATATGAAGCAGATTGCTTTCAAACAATAACGGAATATCCAATATAATCGTATTTTTCCCGTTTTGAATGGCCTCCTCCTGCCACTCCTTCATTTTTTCCCGGACGGCGGGATGTACGATTGCATTCAGTTTTTTTCTTTTTTCGGAATCGTTGAACACAATGGCTCCCAGCTTCGGTCTGTCCAGTGTCCCATCATCCGACAAAATTTCCCTGCCAAATTGTTCAACAACCTGCTCATATGCGGATTCGCCCGGTACGACAACCGTTCTGGCAGCGCGATCCGCATCCACTACCGTAAAGCCGCGCTCTTTCAGCATATTGGAAACAGTGCTTTTGCCGCTTGCAATTCCTCCGGTTAAGCCTATGATCGTTGCCATGAAATCAGCCTTTCTGCTACATTTTTAAAATACCGATTAATATGAGCAATATTCCCGGAAAAAAAGTCATTTTTTGCATTGCCTTCATATGGGAAAAAAATTTGCCAAGGGCAATTCCCGCATTCAAAAACAGAACACCTGACAATGCAGCAGCTCCGGATAAAAGCAGTGGATGAAAACCAAGCATGGCAGCGCCGATCCCGACCCCAAAAGCATCAAGGGAAAGGGCGGCACCGAGCATAATCGCTTCCATCCCCGTAATCGTGCCCGAACTGTCGAAATCTGCCCGTGTCGGCTTTTTTAAAATATGAATGACAATGCCAATCGATTTAATTTCCCAATTAAATTCAAATTTGTCATGTGCCCCCGCTTGCTCTGACCTGAAAAATTGAAATATAATCCAACTGCCGATGATAATCAATATAATGCCGCCAAGCCGGTTGGCAGCGAGCGGTGATAAAAAGCTTTGAATGAACTGCCCAAACAGCATTGCGCAGCCGAGCGAAAATGCGGTACAAAGTGCGATAATGATAATAGATTTAAACGGAATTCCCATTTTTCTGAGACCATATGCAAAACCCGTGCCCAATCCATCCAGACTGATTGCAACCGCCAGCAGTAAAAGAGAGAGAAAACTCATCGGCCAGCTCCTTTCGCTTCAATGTCGGTAAATCAGTATATGAAATGGGCTGGCTGATGGTTAATCATCGTCTGGGCGCCACACAGTCATGGGTGCTTTATCCCGTTTGAACTGGCAGTAAGATGCCCGCTGCTGGAAGTGTTATCTTATTCAAGTATTTGGCATGATGGACAAAAGTGGGTTCCCCTGCCGGCTGCTTTGATTTTTTCAATCATTGTGCCGCAATTAACGCACTCCTGGGCTTTTTTTCCATACACGTACAATTTATTTTGAAATGAGCCTGCCAATCCGAGGGAGTTCATGTACGTATTGACGGAGCTCCCCCCGGCTTCTATCGCTTCGTTCAGCGTTTGTACGATTTGGCTTTTCAGCGTTGCCGCTTCTTCCTCCGTGAGCGTTTTTGCCCTTCGGCACGGGTGAATGGCAGACCTGAACAGCACTTCATCCGCATATATATTCCCGAGGCCGGCGACAATCGTTTGGTCAAGAAGTACCGCTTTGATGATCCGGTCGGTTTTTCTGAACCGATCCATTAAATACGCAGCGGAAAAATCGGCAGAAAAAGGCTCGGGTCCCAGTTTGGAAAGGGGAAGCTGTTTTGCTTCCGTTCCTTTTTTTAACAAATGCATCGTTCCAAACTTGCGGACATCACGGTAACGCAATTCCCCTCCATCCGTCAGGCCAAACACGACATGTGTATGTTTATCGGATGGGTCTCCTTTTTTATGCACGCTGTAATGGCCTTCCATTCGCAAATGGGAGACGAGCGAATAGTCGTCCAATTGGAAAACAAGAAATTTTCCTTTCCTCTCAAGTCCATGGAACGTCTGCCCATGCAGCGCGTCTTGAAATTGTTCGATGTCCAGCGGATAATGGATGATTTTGGGCCATCCAATTTGTACGTCTTCCACCGTTTTCCCCTTAACCAGCTTTAATAATGAGCGGCGCACATTTTCCACTTCCGGCAATTCCGGCATCGCTCATCCCCCCTATTGCCGCTTTCGGCTTTGTCTTTATTTGGCATCGTACCATGTTGGACCGTATGCATAGTCCACTTTGAGCGGAACTTTCAGTTCCAGTGCGTTTTCCATGACGCTTGGTACAAGTTCCTTTAATATGTCTATTTCATCTTTTGGCGCTTCAAAGATTAGCTCATCATGCACCTGGAGCAGAAGGCGTGTTTGCAGCCCTTGTGCCTCCAGCTTTTCCGCCATCTCGATCATCGCTTTTTTAATAATATCAGCCGCACTCCCTTGAATGGGGGTGTTCATGGCGGTTCGTTCACCAAAACCTCTCACATTGAAATTTCTGCTCATGATTTCGGGTATATATCTTCTTCTGTGGAGCAGGGTGGATACATAGCCTTTTTGCTTTGCTTCCAGAACAATATCTTCCATATAATCTTTTACACCGGGATAACTTTGCAAATATCTTTCAATAAATTTTCCGGCATCTTTTCTCGTGATCCCCAGGTTTTGCGATAAGCCGTAATCGCTGATTCCGTATATGATGCCGAAGTTTACCGCTTTTGCCTGCCGTCTCATATTTGGAGTGACTTCCTTTTCGCCGACATGGAACACGTCCATCGCTGTTTTTGTATGAATGTCCATATCTTGGCGGAAGGCTTCGATCAAGTTTTCATCTCCCGCAATATGGGCGAGAACACGCAGTTCAATTTGTGAATAATCGGCTGCAAATATGACCCAGTCTTCCTGGGACGGGATGAATGCCTGCCGGATTTTCCGCCCTTCCTCAAGCCGGATCGGTATGTTTTGCAAGTTCGGATCGGTGGAGCTGAGCCTTCCGGTTTGGGTCAAAGCCTGGTTAAAACGGGTGTGTACTTTGTTCGTGTCTTTTTGCACTACTTTCAGCAAGCCTTCGATATATGTCGATTGCAGTTTTCCAAGCTGGCGGTAGTGTAAAATTTCCTGGATGATTTCATGGGAAGGAGCCAGTTTTTCCAAAACATCAGCAGCTGTCGAATAACCTGTCTTTGTTTTCTTAATGACCGGAAGACCGAGTTTGTCAAACAGGATGACACCGAGCTGTTTCGGTGAATTGATGTTAAATTCCTGGCCGGCCAACTGGTGGATTTTGGCTTCTATGGCCTTTAGGCGCTCCGCCATTTCAACACGCATCTTTTTCAGCCGCTCAACATCGACTTTCACACCTGTGTATTCCATTTTCGCCAGGACAAGTGACAGCGGGAGTTCGAGCTCGTAAAACAATTCGAGCTGCTCGTTTTCTTTCAGCTCATCGACGCACGGTTTGTATAAAGCTTGAATGCCAAGCGCCTTTCTTGCCAAATGTTCGGCGAGCGCTTCTTTTTCCGCCACTTTCCTTTTTACCCCTTTACCGTAAACAGCCTCATCCGTTTCGACATCCGTGAAACCGTGGCGCTTGGCCACTCCCGCAAAATCGGCCGTTGATTCGGAAGGGTTGAGCAAATAAGATACGAGCAGCAGATCAAATTCTATTCCTTTTAATTCAATTCCGCGTCTTTTTAACGCTACAATGGAGCGTTTGGCATCATACACCCGTTTTTTCTTTGTATCATCCTCGGCCCATTTTTTAAAAGACTCCGATTGCAATGCAATATCTGCCGGCAAAAACAATGCCCCGTTTTCGTCCGCAAGCCCAAACCCGACAATGTCACCCGTAAAATAATTTTCTTCTAGCACTTCCAGGTAAAAGGCCATTTGATTGGAGAAAAGATCATCATTGACCGTTTCCACCATTGTAAATTCGATCGGTTTTAAATCAGCATCCGCTGCAGGCGAATCTCCGCCTTCTATTTTTTCCAGCAGGGAATTGAATTCCAGCTCTTGGAATACCGCTTTTAAGTCGGCCGGATCGTAACCTTTATATTCCAGATCTGCCATTGAAATATTGACTGGAGCTGCCGTTTCAATCGTAGCCAGCTTTTTGCTTAGTATGGCCAGTTCCTTATGCTTCGTCAGGCGTTCCTTCAGCTTTGGCCCGCCTACTTGATCAATTGAGTCCAGCAAAGCTTCCAATGAACCGAATTGTTTCAATAGTTTAATCGCCGTTTTTTCCCCGATCCCGGGAACGCCAGGAATATTGTCGGACTGGTCTCCCATTAATCCTTTCATATCAATAATTTGTTCTGGAGCAAGTCCATATTTTTCCATCACGTGCCCGGGGGTGTAGTTTTCGATATCCGTCATGCCTTTTTTTGTGATTCCGACAGTAATGTGATCCGTGCCGAGCTGCGTCAAATCTTTATCACCCGAAATGACTTTGACCTCGTATCCGTCTTTTTCGGCTGCAACGGCCAGTGTACCGATAATATCGTCCGCTTCGTAATTTTCCAGTTCATATTGTTTAATGCCATAGGCGTTGAGCAATTCACGCAAAAACGGAAACTGCTCGGACAATTCAGGCGGGGTTTTTTGCCGGCCCCCTTTATACTCTTGAAACGTTTTGTGGCGAAAAGTCGTCTTGCCGGCATCAAATGCGACAAGAATATGGGTCGGTTTCTCCTCTTCAAGCACTTTCATCAGCATGGTGGTAAAACCGTAAACTGCATTCGTATATACACCTTTGTCATTATGAAGCAGCGGCAGCGCAAAAAAAGCGCGGTAGGCAACGCTGTTTCCGTCGATCAGCATTAATTTTTTCTTCACAACATACCCTCCCAATGTTCCAGCTCGTCCAACATAATCAATATACTTATTCTAGCACGGGGAATGACGAAAGTGAAAAATTCGTGCCGGTGCGAGGTTCCCTGATCGTATTTCGTGGTCTTTGGATCGTATTTGCGTAAAACTTGAACGTATTCGCGGTTCGCAAATCGCATTTGCGTAAAACTGGAAAACGCTAACACGTTCTTTCTTAGAAGTAAGCGGTGGGAGGTTGGATTGGATGAAATGGGCGAACTGCCAATTTATACCTTCTTTCCTTACGTTGAAAACCGCCGGTAAATTTCCGGCGGCCAAGTTGATTATTTTGTGTAACCCATCAGCAGGCGCGCATAGGGGGAGTCGGCAGGAAGAACGATCACCGTGTCCTCGCCGATTGTTTTCTTGTAAGATTCCAGTGTACGGTATAGCTGATAAAATTCCCGGTCTTTTGAAAAAGCCTGGTTGTAAATTTTTGCAGCTTCCCCTTCCCCCTCGGAGCGGATTACCTCGGCGTCCGCCTGGGCTTTGGAAAGCATTTCCCGGACTTTTCGGTCTGTTTCCGCGGTAATTTGGTTCTTTCTTGCGTCACCTTTCGATAAATATTCCTGGGCGGTCGATTCACGCTCGGAAATCATTCTCGTATAGACCGAGTTCTCGTTTTCATTCGGCAAATCCGTACGCTTCATGCGAACATCTGTTACAACGATTCCATATTGGTCATGGGAGAGAAGGTCATTGACCTTTTCTGTCACACGGTCATTCAAACTTCCCCGCGATGATTTTTCGTCATTGATGATTTCATCATAGTTCAGCTGTCCCAATTCGGTCCGGATAACGGAATAAATAAACTCTTCCATTCTTGATTCCGCGTTCTCTACCGTTCTCGCGTTTGTAATCATTTTTTTCGGATCGGTAATTTTCCAAAGCGCATAGTTGTCAATAATGATTCGTTTTTTATCTTTTGTATTAATTTCTGCCTGGGAAACATCATAGGTCATTTGGTATTTCGGCAAAGTGGAAACGCTCTGGATAAACGGCACTTTCATGGACAGCCCCGGTTCTGTCTTGATTCTTACGACTTCCCCAAACTGGCGGACAACTTTAAATTCGCCTTCCCGGACGATAAACAGGCTTGAAAGCAGCAATATGAGCAATAATATGATGATAAGAATAAAGATGCCTAATTTCGTATATTTGCGCCATTCCAATTCAACAGTTTTGCGCTCCTTAAAATCAACCACTTTCCTGTCCAATATTACTCATCCCCCTTCGATTCTTCGGCCTTCTTCGGCTGTTCCTTTTCCATTGGCCGAATCGGGAAATATTTCAGCGTACTGCCATCATCGTTCATAATATATATTTCGGTTCCGGGCAGCACCTGCTCCAGCGTTTCGAGTGTAAGCCGTTCCCTCGTCACCTCGGGATTGGATTTATATTGTTCATACAGCTTATTAAAAACGGCTACGTCTCCGCGGGCTGTTTCCAAACGGGCCGCCTTTTCACCTTCCGCCTTTGAAATAATGGCCTCTTTTTCACCTTCCGCCTCATTCAGGCGCTGGTTTTCATATTTTTGGGCTTCATTCAGTTTCGTATTCATCGTTTCGCGGGCATCGGTCACGGCTGTAAAGGCATTGCGCACTTCTTTATTCGGCAGTTCCACATCTTTTAATTTAACCGCCAATATTGAAATGCCGATATCATATTTTTCGATCAGGGCAGTCAACAATTCCCGGACGCTTCCTTCAATTTCCGCCTTGCCGGAAGTAAGGGCATCGTCAATTTTGGAGCTGCCGATAATGCTTCTTAAAGAAGCGGAAGTTGCATCGTATAATATTTCTTTCGGGTTTTCGGAATAAAACAAGTATTTTTTCGGATCCGTAATTTTCCACTGGACCACAAGGTCGGCGTGAACGATATTCTCATCACCTGTAATCATTTTGGTTTCATCCGAGAGCTTTTGTTTTTTTCCGCCCTCGTCTTGATAACCAAACTCAAGGCTCATCGTTTCACGGGCCAGTTTTTCTACATGCTGTACCGGCCATGGCATTTTAAAATGCAAACCCGGCTCCGTGACCGTTTCCCCTGCTTTCCCAAACGTTAAGATAACAGCCTGGTCGGACTCATCCAACGTGTACCATGATGTAAACAGGGTGACTGCCAAAATCAACCCCGCAGCGACCATGCCGGTGGCAGCATAGACTCTCTTTAAACTCATACCCTCACGTTCCTTTCTTGTAATCTCTTATTATTGTATTACGATGACTTACGAAAAAGGTTTCAGCCCAATGCTTCTCTCCATAAAAAAACCGCAGTATCAAGGGCTGCGGCGGAGGCAATCTTTATCCCAAATAAAAACAGGCCGCATGGACCTGCCCAAAAAGGCATGATTGCCTGATATATTAAATATTCAGCTTCCATTCCCATACGGAGGAGCTGCCAGAACCGTCGCATTGATGACGGTTTGTTCGTTTTCATCGGTTCCCTGGACTTTTATGGTCACTGTATGGGACTCCTGATTGACATCAACGACTTCAAATAAAAATTCAACCGTTGCATAATGATGGACCGGTTTGACAAATTCAATTTCCTGTTTAAGGATATGGGACCCCGGACCTGGCAAGTATTTCGTAATGGCAGAGGTGATAATCCCCGTCAACATTACAGAAGGAACAATTGGTTTCTCATATGGTGTTTGGGAAGCATAGTCATGCTGGATATAGAGTGGATTGGCATCATTCGTCAGACCTAAAAACAGCAGCAAATCTTTGTCTTCGATTTTCTCGGTAAGCTTTAATTTTTCCCCTTCTGTTATTTCTCCAATCTGTCTCCCAAGCTTTCTTTTTTTCCCAAGTAACAATAAGAGCACCTCCGTTATTAAGCGCTTCCATCTTGCTTTTCAACATCATATCATTTCTTTTTAAAAAAACAAAGACAAAAATTTCGGCGAATAAAAAACAACCCCTGGCATGAAAGGTTATCCAGGGGTTGTATTGCGCTTTTTCTATTCAAGAACATTCATGACTTCGCGAACAGAATCGGCTGATTTTTTCAATGCCGCTTTTTCTTCCCCGGTCAGTTCAAGTTCGATTACCTGCTCAATTCCATTTTTGCCGAGGATTGTTGGGACTCCGAGATATATGCCTTCAAATCCATACTCTCCCTCCAGAAAGGCGATCGCCGGAAGGACTCTGCGCTGATCTTTGACAATGGCCTCAACCATTTCAACAAGAGCGGCCGCAGGGGCATAGTAGGCACTTCCGTTGCCGAGCAAGTTGACAATTTCGCCGCCGCCTTTTCTTGTACGTTCGACAATGGCATCAAGCCGGTCTTTTGGAATGAGCTTTTCAAGCGGAATACCGCCGGCATAAGAATATCGGACGAGCGGCACCATGTCATCGCCGTGTCCACCGAGAACAAAACCGGTAATATCTTTTACGGACAAATTCAGTTCTTGGGCAACAAATGTACGGAAACGCGCAGTGTCAAGCACACCCGATTGTCCGATGACGCGTTCTTTCGGGAATCCGGACTCTTTGTAAACTGTGTATGTCATGGCGTCTACCGGATTCGTGAGAACAATGATCGTACTGTTTGGGGAGTATTTGACAATTTCCCGGGTAACACTTTTCATGATTTTTTGGTTTGTTTGGACAAGATCGTCGCGGCTCATGCCGGGTTTGCGGGCAATGCCGGCCGTAATGACGACCAAATCGGAATCCTTCGTGTCTTCATAGTTGGATGTGCCTGTAATGTTTGCATCAAACCCTTGCACAGGGCTTGCTTCCAACATATCCAAAGCTTTTCCCTTCGTCGGATTTTCCATTTGAGGAATGTCAACGAGTACAACGTCGCCAAGTTCTTTTTGTGCCGTTAAGAATGCGGTGGTGGCTCCTGTAAAGCCCCCACCGATTACCGAGATTTTTTTCCGTTTCATTGACATGGGAAGTTCCCTTCTTTCTTTAATTTTGCGCACTTTTAGGCTGTTCTCTGAACAGCCTTCATTGTGTTTGCCTTTTAGCCCCAATATTCCCTTTTTCAAGAAACATTAATCCATGTTTTCAATCAATGCGCTTCCGAACTCGGAGGTTTTTACTTCTGTTGCGCCTTCCATGAGGCGGGCAAAGTCATACGTAACCACTTTTGATTCGATCGTTGTTTCCATTGATTTCGTAATCAACTGAGCCGCTTCTGACCAGCCAAGGTGCTCAAGCATAAGCACTCCGGACAAAATGACGGAAGAAGGATTCACTTTGTCAAGGCCTGCATATTTTGGTGCTGTTCCATGAGTGGCTTCAAAAATGGCATGGCCTGTTTCATAGTTGATGTTTGCTCCCGGGGCAATTCCAATTCCGCCTACTTGAGCGGCAAGGGCATCAGAAATATAGTCACCGTTCAAGTTCATGGTGGCCACTACGTCAAATTCTTTTGGACGGGTAAGGATTTGCTGCAGGAATATATCGGCGATCGCATCCTTAATGATGATTTTTCCTGCCGCCTCGGCATCGGCCTGTGCTTTGTTCGCAGCATCTGCACCTTTTTCCTCTTTGATTTTATCATATTGATCCCAAGTGAACACTTTGTCGCCAAATTCTCTTTCGGCAAGTTCATAGCCCCAGTTTTTGAAGGCTCCTTCTGTAAACTTCATGATGTTTCCTTTATGTACGAGCGTGACGGATTTGCGTCCTTCTTTCAGGGCATAGTTGATCGCTGCCCGGACGAGCCTTTCTGTTCCTTCCTGGGAAACCGGCTTGATTCCGATGCCTGATGTTTCAGGGAAGCGGATTTTATTGACGCCCATTTCATTTTGCAGGAAGTCAACTACTTTTTTCACTTCCTCTGTTCCTGCCTTGTATTCAATTCCTGCATAAATATCTTCCGTATTTTCGCGGAAAATAACCATATCTGTATCTTCAGGGCGTTTTACCGGAGATGGCACCCCTTCAAAGTATCTTACCGGACGAAGGCATACAAACAGATCCAATTCCTGGCGAAGCGCGACGTTCAAGGAACGAAAGCCGCCGCCGATCGGAGTGGTGAGTGGACCTTTAATGGCAATTAAATATTCGCGGATTGTTTCCAATGTTTCATCGGGAAGCCATTCACCGAATTTGTTAAAAGCCTTTTCACCGGCGTATACTTCTTTCCACTCAATTTTTCGTTTGCCGGCATAAGCCTTTTCCACTGCGGCATCTAGTACCCGCTGGGCGGCCGCCCAAATGTCGGGACCGGTTCCGTCCCCTTCAATAAAAGGAATAATTGGATTGTCCGGCGTTTGTAATACGCCATTGGTCACTGTAATTTTTTCACCTTGCGTCATTTCTATCCCTCCAAGTTCAATATCAAAGGTTAGAAAGCGAAGTTTCTAACCTTTTCCCCGTTCTATCATATCAGAAGATCATGCAAAAATCTAAAACCGTTTCGTTTATTTGCGCTCATCAAGCGGTACGTAGGAGCGCATGCCCGGCCCTATATAATCGGCACGCGGGCGGATGAGCCGATTATTTTCATATTGTTCCAAAATATGGGCGAGCCATCCGGACGTACGGCTTACTGCAAAGATGGGCGTGAATAGGTCATGATCGATGCCAAGGCTGTGATATACAGATGCGGAATAGAAGTCCACGTTAGGCGGCAATGGTTTTTCGGAAGTAAACACCTCTTCCACCTTAACGGAAATATCGTACCACTCCGGTTCACCGGTCAATTCTGTCAGTTTTTTGGACATCTCTTTTAAATGTTTGGCGCGCGGGTCGCCTTTGCGGTAAACACGGTGGCCAAAGCCCATGATTTTTTCTTTATTTTTTAATTTTTCGCGGATATAGCTTTCGGCGTTGTCAACCGAGCCGATTTCTGTAAGCATTTTCATAACTTGCTCATTGGCACCGCCGTGCAATGGTCCTTTCAGGGCGCCGATCGCCGCAGTCAAACCCGAATAAATGTCCGACAGAGTAGCCACACAAACACGGGCAGTAAATGTAGATGCATTCAATTCATGGTCGGCATGAAGGATGAGCGCCTTATTCATTGCCTCGACTTCAATATCATCGGGCTCTTCACCTTTGAGCATGTACATAAAATTGGCGGCAAACCCGAGGTCTTTTCGCGGAGCAACAGGCTCCAGCCCTTTTCGGATCCGGGCGAAAGCTGCTACAATGGCCGGCATTTTTGCCTGTATGCGAACAGCCTTTTTATAATTCGCTTCCTTGCTCATTGTCTCGGCTTCTTCATCAAAAATGCCCAAAGCCGATACAGCGGTGCGGAGCACGGACATTGGATGCACCCTGTCAAGGGGGTACGTTTTAAAGGTGTCAATGACTTCCTTTGGCAGATCCATGTTACCGGCCAATTCCTGCTTCAGTTCTTGAAGCTGTTCTTTCGTCGGCAGTTCCAAATGCCATAATAAATAAATGATTTCCTCGAAGCTCGCATTCTCCGTTAAATCGTCGATATTGTAACCGACGTATGTAAGAGTGTCGTCAATGATGGAGCTGATCGAAGATGTTGTGGCTACTACCCCTTCTAACCCGCGTGATGCTGTCATAATAACCTCTCCTTTTATCTTATTTATCTATCTGAAGTTGTAAAACAATAGAAAACACGCACATAAAAAAATCACCCTGCGAAAGATTATGCCAATGGTAAAATGTCCTTCAGTTCTATTATAGTCAATAAAAATATCTTGTCTAATTTTCAACATTTCCCTTTACCCATGACCATTATAACCGATTTGCCAAAAATACGGAAAGAAAATGCCGTTTTGCTTTTGTTCTGTTGACTTTGCCTTGAAACTTTTTACAAACCTTTTCCAATCCGAAACAGCTCAAATAATTTCATGGCGAAATATGCAATTCCCGCCCCGATTAACGGCCCGACCGCTACCCCCTTAAAAAGCGAAACAGCCAGGATGGTCCCAAGAACCAATGCTGTGGTAATATGAGGGTCCTCGGTGAGCAGGACAATGCCATACTTGGCTATGAGCGCCACAGCCATTCCGGCTCCAAGCGCAATCCAAGCATAAGGAGATTTGACTGCACCCCCGAGCTCCTTAAAGCCGATATGGCCACTGGCCACCGGTGCAAGCACCGCAATCGTAATGACGGTAACCCCCCATTGGATTCCTTTCGTTTGTATCATTCCGAACACTTTTTCATCTGCCCCTGCTATTTTTAGTATGATCAAAACGGAAACAGCTATGACAAGAGATTGATTTTTTGCCAGGAATCCGATCCCCAGCAAAAGAAGCAAAAACAAATAAGCCTGGTTTAACAATTCATTCATCTCCCAAATAAATAACGAAATTTATCATAACATGGTATCATTAAGAAAAAAGAACTTAGTATCCGGTTGCCTGCAACCGTCCAAAAAGCCGGAATTGAAGGTGGGATTTCTTTGGATCGTGAAAGTGTAAACAGATTGATACGATTTTTAATTGTTATTGCTGTTGTCACCCTTTCGCTTGTTACGATTTACTACGTTTTTAAGCTAACCTATCCGTTCATCATTGCGATTGTGATCGCCATTGCGATCAACCCTGTGGTCCGATTCCTCGAAAAACGCTGGAAATTCCCCCGAATACTCGCCGTCTTATCGGCACTTCTCGTCGTTATCGGAGTATTTACGGGGCTGATCACTTTGCTGATTGCGGAAATCGTGGCCGGTGCTTCCCATTTTGCCAATGTTGTCCCCGAACATGTCGGCACAATGATCACGTATTTGGAAAGGTTTTTTGCGAATCAATTCATCCCTTTCTACAACAAGGTAGCCAGCATGTTTAAAAGTCTTGACAGCGGACAGCAGGAAACGATTATGAACAGCATCAACGAGACCGGCAATAAAATATCAGAAAGCGCGACAGCTTTTTTGCAGAATTTCTTTCTCAAATTGCCCGCCCTCGTTTCCTGGATTCCAAACGCGGCAACGGTCATTATTTTTTCATTGCTCGCAACTTTCTTTATAAGCAAGGATTGGGACAAGCTAACCGCATCATTGTCCAAGATGCTGCCCGAAAAAGTGCGGCACAGCGGATTAAGGGTTTTTATTGACTTGAAAAAAGCGCTGGCCGGTTTTGTCAGAGCACAGCTAACCCTTATTTCCATCACGTTGGTGATCGTTTTGATCGGACTGTTGATTTTGCGTGTAAACTATGCGATTACAATCGCCCTCATTACGGGGCTTGTGGACCTCCTGCCTTATCTCGGAACAGGGGTGGTATTTATCCCCTGGCTGATTTATGAAGCCGTGACCGGCAACTTCGGACTCGCCATCGGACTCGGTATTTTATATACAGTTGTGATTGTACAAAGACAATTAATGGAACCCAAAATATTGTCTTCCAACATTGGGCTCAACCCGCTCGCGACGCTCGTTGCCTTGTTTGTCGGATTCAAGCTGGTCGGCTTTCTTGGATTGATTCTTGGTCCGGTAACGCTCGTGCTCCTTACCACGCTGCACGGGGCCAACGTGTTTCGGGATATTTGGGCGTACATCAAAGGAACATCTCCGCCGCCGGCAGCAAAGTAAAATGGCGCTCAATCGCCACAATATGTAAAATATAAAAGCGGATAGACCGGGAAACTTCTGTTACCCCGGTCTATCCTTTTTTTACCTGTATATATAAATATGTCGTTTTGAAACCCAATTTTTAAACCATTTCAGCAACAGCGGTTTAAAGAGCTTCCGGGCAGGAGGAAACAGCAATATCAAGCCAGCGGCATCCGTAATAAATCCCGGCATGAGCAAAAGCAGCCCGCCAATAAGGATGCAAAAGCCTTCCAGCAGTGCATCGCCTGGTGGTTGTCCAAAACGAACCTGTTCTTGCATTTTTCTTATTATGCCAAGCCCTTCCTTTTTGGCAAGAACGGCACCCAAAATGCCCGTCAAAATAATAAGGGCTACCGTGGCGAAGCTTCCAATTGCCTGGCCCGTTAAAATGAACAGGCCGATTTCCAATGCCGGAACGATTATAAAAACGGGCAGGAAATATTTCATGCAGTTCACATCCCCGGTGGTCTTTTCTTTTATTATACCACAGCTTAGAGTACGCTTGCATGGCCGTTATAAATGACTCCGCGGCTGCCGTCAACCGTAATTTCCTGCCCGTCTTCAATGATCCCGGTTGCCCGGTCTACCCCAACGATGACAGGAATGCCCAAACTAATTCCGACAACAGCTGCATGGCTCGTCAAACCGCCTTCTTCCGCAATGAGGGCAGCGCATTTTTCAATGGCTGGAACCATTTCCCGATCTGTTCCAATGGTAACCAAAATGCTTCCTTCTTCCACTTTGTCCAGCGCTTCTTGAGAGCTTTTCGCAATCACCGCTTTTCCGTAGGCCGATTTTTTTCCAATCCCCTGTCCTTTCGCCAGTATATCTCCTACAACATGCACCTTCATTAAGTTTGTTGTTCCTCTTTCACCAACAGGGACACCTGCTGTAATAATGATGAGGTCCCCATGTTTTACTATGCCGGTATCGAGACTTGCGGTAACGGCATGGTCAAGCATTTCATCGGTTGTTGTTACTTTGTGGCCAAGCTGCGGATGCACTCCCCAAACAAGCGTCAGGCGCCTTGAAACCGCCAAATTGGATGTCACAGCCACGATCGGCGCTTTCGGGCGGTATTTTGAAATCATTCTTGCCGTATGGCCGCTTTCTGTCGGGGCAACGATTGCATTGACCCCCAAATTAATCGCTGTATGCGCCACCGATTGGCAAATGGCATCGATCATGTTATGCTTTCCATTTTTACTTAATTTCGAAAGAATTTCTTTGTGGTTTATCGCTCGTTCGGATGTAAGTGCAATATTTTTCATCGTTCTGACCGCATCAATCGGATAGGCTCCTGCAGCTGTCTCCCCCGAAAGCATGACGGCATCGGATCCGTCAAAAATGGCATTGGCCACATCACTTGCTTCCGCTCTTGTCGGCCTGGGGTTTCTTTGCATGGAATCGAGCATTTGTGTGGCTGTAATGACCGGTTTTCCCGCCTCGTTGCACTTTTTAATCAATTGTTTTTGAACGAGCGGCACCATTTCAGCGGGAATTTCAACACCAAGATCCCCGCGGGCGACCATTAAACCATCGGAAACTTCCAGAATTTCATTGATATTGTCAACGCCTTCCTGGTTTTCAATTTTGGGAATGATATGCATATGGGGTGCACCATTTTCCTCAAGCAACTGCCTGATCTCCAGAACATCGGAAGCTCTTCTGACAAACGAGGCGGCGATAAAATCGACCCCTTGCCGGATCCCAAACAGGATATCTTTCGCATCTTTGCTCGTAATTCCCGGCAGGTTGACAGATACACCGGGCACATTGACGCCTTTTTTATTTTTTAAAACCCCGCTGTTGATGACTTTTACGATGATCTCTTGCTTGTCCTTTTTTAGCTCTGTAACCTCCAGCTCGATCAATCCGTCGTCCAATAAAATCTTTGAACCAATGTGCACATCCTCGATCAGGCCTTCATACGTAACCGAAATTTTTTCTGCTGTTCCCAATACCTCCTTCATCGATACGATGACATCGGTTCCTTCCTTCAGTTCAACAGCCCCGTCTTCCATGTCGTGCGTTCTGATCTCGGGTCCTTTTGTGTCCAGCAAGATTCCGATTTCGGTGCCAGCCCGTTTGGCTGCCTCCCGGATATTCATAATTCTCTGGCGATGTTCCTCATGGTTTCCGTGGGAAAAATTCAAACGGGCTACATTCATCCCCTCAGCAATCATTTGATCCAATAAATCGGGACTTTCGCTTGCCGGACCAATCGTACAAACTATTTTTGTCTTTTTCATCTATATCGGATACCTCCTTTGATCCTGGCTTTTGTTTAAATGGATAACTCTTTTGACAACGTATATAAGTTCTGGTTAAAATCATGGGCTTTTTCCAATATGGAAAAAAGATCCTCATCTACGATTTCATCTTTATATATTCCAACTGCGCGCCCGCCTTTGCCTTCCATCAGTAATTCTACCGCTTTTGCACCGAGCCTGCTTGCAAGGACCCGGTCAAATGCTGTTGGTGACCCGCCCCGCTGAATATGTCCCAATACGGACACTCGGGTTTCAATACCCGTTTCTTCTTTCAATTTTGCCGCAAAGTCCGTCCCGGTCGTTACGCCTTCTGCGACGATAATAATACTGTGTTTTTTGCCTCTTTCCATCCCTTTTTCAAGGCGCCGGGCAATATCTTTCAAATCGCCGGGGATTTCGGGGATCAAAATGGTTTCGGCACCGCCTGCAAGTCCCGACCAAAGTGCAATATCCCCGGCATCGCGTCCCATGACTTCAATAATAAAAGTGCGTTCATGGGAAGTGGCCGTATCACGAATTTTATCAATTGCATCCAAGACAGTATTCAATGCCGTGTCAAATCCAATTGTATATTGGGTGCCGGGAATATCATTATCAATCGTTCCGGGAATGCCGATACAGGGGAATTCCAGCTCTGAAAGCGCCCGGGCTCCCATATAGGAACCATCTCCGCCAATGACGATCAGGCCTTCGATGCCTTTGTTTTTCAATTGCTCTAACCCTTGGAGCTGTCCTTCCTTTGTTTTAAATTGTTCGCAGCGGGCCGAGTGTAAAATCGTTCCGCCCCTATGTATAATATCTCCGACAGACCCTACCTCAAGCTTTTTTATATTGCCCGCAATCAATCCGCTGAATCCCTGATAGATGCCATACGTTTCAAGCCCGTGGAAAATCGCTTTCCTCACAACAGCCCGGATGGCAGCATTCATCCCGGGGGCATCCCCTCCGCTTGTTAACACCCCTATTTTTCTCAATTGAATCCCCCCTAAACAAACCTGTAAAGATATGTTAAAAATACCATTAAACGAAGTGATCCACAAATTTTTCATCAATATATGGAACAGTTGTTGGAGATGGAAAGGTTCAGTGTGCGCAACATTTCCAAAACAATCGCGTGAACGCTATAAAGAAAAGCGTAAGGCGCCTGTATCGGTTGCAAGTATAAGACAAATTTGCCGAGGAGAACAGACATGCGGTTTACTTCAATTCGCGGCCAGCAATTGTTAATAATACCACTAAAAAAGCAAAATCTCATAAATAATAGACGCTCTGCCTCCCTATTCGGAGGGAAAAGGACCACCAATTGGGTCGTTTTGAACATCTAAACGAGTCCGCTATACAATATCACCAGAATCCGGGCCTCTTTTTTACGCATCTAAGTGACTGGTGGATTGCCGATGTTAACCTTCTTCGGGCTCTAGATCGCTCTACGTGACCCAAATTACAGGTTCACGCCTTTTTCAGTCACTTAGAACCTTTCTACGTGACCCAAATTACAGGTTCACGCCTTTTTCGGTCACTTAGAACCTTTCTATGTGACCCAAATTACGGGTTTACGCCTTTTTCAGTCACTTAGAACCTTTCTACGTGACCCAAATTACAGGTTCACGCCTTTTTCGGTCACTTAGAACC
>NZ_JBFEGN010000073.1:0-20382 GCF_047228825.1 Siminovitchia jepli | reverse complement strand
AAAGTTGTGAGTATTCCCTTCCAAGTTACGAGTATTTCTAAAAAGTTGTGAGTATTTCCATCGAAGTCGTGAGTATTCCTCAAATATGTGAGTATTCTCATCGAAGTCGCGAGTATTTTTACAAAGTCGCGAGTATTCTCTTCCAAGTGGCGAGTATTTTCTACAAAGTTGCAAGTGTTCTTTACGAAGTCGCGCGATTCCACAAGTTGCAAGTATTCCCCTTCGAACTTACAAGTATTTCCTTCTAAGTTGCGAGTATTTCTTCAAGGTTGCGAGTATTTTTCCTTCAAAATTGCTCAAGGCCAAATTTTTTAACGAATTCGTAAGTATATCCCCAAAGTCGCGAGCTATCCCGGCCAAAGATAGTTGAAGGCTTTCTCCTTTTCCTAATCATATTTTAATTTTTCGGATCATACGATGTAATTGAGCTATATTTTTGGCGCGGATTGAAAGGAGGAAGCCGTCTTGCCTGATCAACAACAATCGTCCATCAAGTTTTCATTGGAAGAATCCGTTTTGTTCCAAAGCGGACAGGAAGTCGATGAACTTATTTCAATATCATTGGATCCGAATATATCGATTTTTGAGGAAGATGATTTCGTTTTTTTAAGGGGTCATTTGGGGCTTACCGGGGAATATAAACCGGTTGAATCTGGGGATGAAGAGGACCGGCCAAGTGATGATAAAGTCAATTTCATACAAGTTCGGGAAGGTAAAGAAGGGGATTTTGTTTTTTCACATCCGTTTCCCGTCGATATTACGATTCCAAAGGAAAGGGTTTCAAATGTAGATGAATTGTTTGTAGAAGTAGAGAGTTTTGATTATGAACTTCCCGAGAATTCCCGATTGCAAATCGAAGCAGAGGTTCTTGTGTATGGGTTGTATGATGCCCAGGCAGGGGATCAAATCATGGACGATGGGGATGAAGCGGAAACACTCCCTTTCGTGGACAAACATGAGGAAGAAAGCCATATTGAAGAGGAAAGCGAAGAAAGTAAAGTTGAAATTCAGTTGCAGCACGCTGATGAAGAGGCAGTTGAGAGTGTAAACAGGAATGATTCAAAGGATGAGGACGATCATCACGCAAAGAGGGATGATTCAAAGGATGGGGACGATCATCCCCTGGAGGAGAGCAACAGTCTGTTTAAACCTTTTACGGCAGAAGCGAGATCCATTTCCGAGTCCGATGAGCCTTCCGCACAACTCCAGCACCACCCTTCATTTCCATTTCCATTTCCCGTTCTTCCGGAAATGGATATCGATGAACTGGCCATGCGGGCAAAAAAATTTTTCAAAGAAATGGAAAAGAATGCGGAGTCCTCCTCATCTCCAGTTGAGTCGCCGGGAATAATCGAAGAAACTTCCTCCCATGAATCAAGCAGCCATGAAAGCAGTGATAAAGAAGAACCCGAATCCAAAGAAAAGTCGAAGAAAAAGAAAGGAAAATACCATACGATGTCTTTTGCTGACTTCTTTGGGAGGAAAGAGGATGAAGAACCGGCGAAAATTAAAGTTTGCCTCGTGCAGCAGGGGGATTCCATTGAAAGATTGGCAGATAAGTATGATGTCAGCGTCCAGCAAATTTTAAGAGCCAACAGGCTGGATTCGGCGCACGAGCTGCAGGAGGGGCAAGTGTTATATATACCTGATAAAACAGCTTATAGAAAATAAGGGCAGAGGCGGGGAGGACGAAGCGGGGAAAAAGTCCTCCTTTTGGCTTTACAGACGCAATGGTCATTTCCCAGGAAGAAAATCATTCCGGATGATGTTGATCATATGCGCATGCGCACAGTAAGCGGGTGATGAAAACGATGGGCGATCCTGTAACAAGCCTCAAGGAAATTGCCGCCCTTTACGGCCTGAAAATAAAATTTGCCGAGAGGTTTGGACGTGTGTATAAAATTTATACAGATCAAGGTGAATTTGCACTAAAGCGTATCAACGCCAACCGGGGGATTGATTTTCTACAGTACGTGCAGCAATTGTACCAGAGAGGGTATTATCGTATCGTGCCCATTTATCCCACATTGGATGGAAGGTATGCAGTATTGTCTGGCAACAGCTTGTATTATTTAATGCCCTGGCTGGAAAATAGGGAAAGAGAAGGACAATTTAAGAAAAATCAGGAGCTTTTTCGGGAATTGGCCCGCCTCCATACCATTTCTGCCCGGGAGGTGGAAGTTTCTCCGGATGATCGAAAAAAACACTATGAACAAACGCTGTCAAGGTGGGAAAAAGAAAAGGAAGGTTTGGAACAATTTGTGGAGCGGTCCGAAAAAACCTGGTATATGTCCCCATTTCAACTGCTTTTTTGTTCCTGTTACCATGAGATTGCATTGGCCCAGGGATACGCCCTTGGAAAGTTAAAAGAATGGTACGAACTGACCAAAGATGAGAAAAAAGCCCGGAGTGTGATTATTCACGGAAAAATTTCCCCGGAACATTTCCTATACCATGAAAGTGGATTTGGATACTTCGCCAATTTTGAAAAAACCGGAACTGCGTCACCCATTCACGATCTGCTTCCTTTTTTGGCTCGCACGATGGAAACATACCCGAAACAGTTTGATGAATGTATTGACTGGCTGCACATTTATTTTAAATATTTTCCCTTCAGAAAAGAGGAAATGCTTCTGTTTTTAAGCTATTTGGCCCAGCCGGGGAAAATGTTTCAAATAGTGGAAACCTACTATGCTGCGGGAAAGGAAAAACATGAATTGAAATTTGTTCAGGAACTTCAGCGCCAATATTGGTATATGAAAAACACGGAGTACATTGTTATGAGGCTGGAGGAATATGAAAGGCAGATGCAGGATCCTGGCGAAAGTCCCCCTTCCGATTCATAATTGGAAAGGGGGATATTAAATTAACTCGTAGTGATAGACAAGTGCAGTTGCGATAAAAATGGTCAAAAGCAATACGTCAAAAGTAGTCGGAAATAAAACCGTGCGTACAGCCTGGAAAATGGTAAAAGGGATAATAAGCTGCTTGCATACTGACTTAAAGTTTCTAATCCATGACTGAAAAGTGTGTTTGTTCATTTTTCTGTTCATTTCCGTCCCACCTCCAAAAAAATCCCCTTAGGATAAAATATGTACAACGGAAAAATGTGTGAAAGAGACCATGTAAAAAGTTGACTTTACCAACCGTTTTTCATAGTATAATAAATAATGAACTACAAGGAACAATTGCTTTGACAGGGAAAAGTACATTGCAACCTGCTTTTTAGAGAGGGAAATCAAAGCTGGGAGATTTCCCAAGCAAGGCCAATGGAAAGTCGCCCTCGAGCAGCTTTCGCGAACTGAATGAAGTAGCGAAAGCCGGTGAAGAGCCGTTATCGATCATTGAGTGCCGGATTTATGGTCAATATTCATATATCCGGAAAAAAGGTGGTACCGCGAGTCAAATCCCTTCGTCCTTTTGCGAAGGGATTTTTTTGTGCGAAAAACTGGCTTGCCGCAACAACCACTGCGATTTGAACACGACTTAAATAAGGAGGATGAATATGTCTAATAAAGGAGCAGAAATGGCCCCGAAATACGATCCGCAAGCGATCGAAAAAAACCGCTATGACTGGTGGCTTTCCGGGAAGTTTTTTGAAGCCAAAAACGATCGGGAAAAGGAGCCTTATACGATTGTGATTCCGCCGCCGAATGTAACCGGGAGGCTGCATCTGGGCCATGCCTGGGATACCACCCTGCAGGATATTTTAACAAGGATGAAAAGAATGCAGGGCTACGATGTACTGTGGCTGCCGGGCATGGACCATGCAGGGATTGCCACACAGGCAAAAGTGGAGGAACAGCTTCGTAAAGAAGGAAAAAGCCGCTATGACCTGGGGCGTGAAAAATTCCTTGAGGAAACGTGGAAATGGAAAGAAGAATATGCCGATTTTATCCGCCAACAGTGGAAAAAACTCGGGCTCGGCCTTGATTATTCGAAAGAACGGTTTACCCTCGATGAAGGATTGTCCAAAGCTGTTCGTGAAGTGTTTGTCAGGTTATACGAAGAAGGTCTTATTTATCGCGGGGAGTATATCATTAACTGGGATCCCGCCACAAAAACGGCTCTTTCCGATATCGAGGTTATTTACAAAGATGTACAGGGAGCTTTTTACCATATGCGCTACCCGCTTGCTGACGGCACCGGTTCGATTGAAATTGCAACCACAAGGCCGGAAACGATGCTTGGGGATACAGCGGTGGCCGTTCACCCGGAAGATGAGCGCTATAAGCATCTGATTGGAAAAACAGTCATCCTGCCGATTATCGGAAGGGAAATCCCGATTGTTGCCGATGATTATGTCGATATGGAGTTTGGCTCGGGCGCTGTCAAAATTACGCCTGCCCATGATCCGAATGATTTTGAAATTGGCAACAGACACAACCTTGAGCGTATCCTTGTCATGAACGAAGACGGAACGATGAATGAAAACGCCGGTAAATATCAGGGTATGGACCGGTTTGAATGCCGCAAGCAAATTGTCAAAGATCTGCAGTCAGAAGAAATTTTGTTCAAAGTGGAAGACCATATGCATTCCGTCGGCCATTCGGAGCGAAGCGGTGCAGTCGTCGAACCCTATTTATCAACCCAATGGTTCGTCAAAATGCAGCCTCTTGCCGAAGCAGCGGTTAAACTGCAGCAAACAGATGAGAAAGTTCATTTTGTTCCAGAACGTTTTGAAAAAACATACTTGCACTGGATGGAAAATATCCGCGACTGGTGCATCTCGCGGCAGCTTTGGTGGGGGCACCGGATTCCGGCCTGGTATCATAAAGAAACAGGGGAAATGTATGTTGGCCACACAGCACCGGAAGATGGGGAAAACTGGGAACAGGACACGGATGTCCTTGATACGTGGTTCAGCTCCGCCCTATGGCCTTTTTCTACAATGGGCTGGCCGGACGCCGATGCAAACGATTATAAACGCTATTATCCGACCGATTGCCTGGTGACCGGATATGATATCATTTTCTTCTGGGTATCCAGGATGATTTTCCAAGGGCTCAAATTTACCGGCAAAAAGCCTTTCAACGATGTTTTGATCCATGGACTGGTTCGCGATGCCGAAGGGCGGAAAATGAGCAAATCGCTCGGAAATGGAGTCGATCCGATGGATGTCATTGACCAATACGGGGCAGATTCTTTGCGCTTCTTCCTTGCTACGGGAAGCTCGCCTGGGCATGACCTCCGATTCAGCATGGAAAAAGTGGAATCGGTTTGGAACTTTGCCAATAAAATATGGAACGCCTCGCGTTTTGCCTTGTTGAATATGGATGGCTTTACGCATGAAGACATTGATTTTGGGCAGGAAATGACGGTTGCCGATAAGTGGATATTGACGAGGTTGAATGACACGATCGAAATGGTGACGAGACTTTCTGACAAGTACGAGTTTGGTGAAGTCGGAAGGGTGCTTTATCACTTCATTTGGGATGATCTGTGCGATTGGTATATTGAAATGGCAAAAATTCCATTGTATGGAGATGATGAGGCGGCCAAGAACACGACACGCTCTGTTTTGGCGTATGTTCTGGATAATACGATGCGTCTGCTGCATCCGTTTATGCCGTTTATTACCGAGGAAATATGGCAAAATCTTCCGCATCAAGGAGAATCGATCACTGTTGCTTCCTGGCCGCAAGCCAATGAAGAGCTGTCAGACCGGCAGGCAGCAAATGAAATGAAGACATTGATGGAAATCATCCGCGCTGTCCGAAACATCCGCGCCGAAGTCCATACGCCAATGAGCAAAAAAATCACGCTCATGTTGAAGGCGAAAGACGAAAAAGTGCTGCAAGTGCTGGAAAAGAACCGCACGTATATTGAAAGGTTCTGCAACCCCGAGGAGCTCAAAATGGAGGTGGGGCTGAAAGCACCCGAGAAAGCCATGTCGGCCGTTGTGACCGGTGTTGAGCTGTATCTTCCATTGGCAGGCCTGATCAATATTGAAGAAGAAATTGCCCGCCTGGAAAAAGAATGGGATAAATGGAACAAAGAAGTGGAGCGGGTACAGAAGAAACTCGCCAACGAAAAGTTTGTCAGCAAAGCGCCGCCAGCCATTGTGGAGGAAGAGCGTGCAAAAGAGAAAGACTACGTCGCCAAGCGAAAAGCGGTGGAAGAACGCATGGCGGAGTTAAAATCAACAACATGATCGAAAGGAAAGTGAATCCGCGAGCCGGATTCACTTTCCTTTATTGAGGAGGACAACGGATGAATACATATGGAGAAGCAATGAAATGGATTCATTCACGGCTAAAATTCGGAATCAATTTGGGGCTCGACTGCATGGAATGGATGATGGAGCGGCTCGGGAATCCCGAAAGCCGCCTGAAAGTAATCCACGTTGGCGGAACGAACGGAAAAGGATCGACAGTCACTTTTTTCCGTTCCATTTTACATGAAGCCGGATATGAAGTTGGAACTTTTACATCGCCATATATAGAACAATTTAATGAAAGGATCAGCGTGAACGGGGTCCCGGTGTCAGACGGTGACATTATTTCCCTTGCCAATACCATCAAGCCGTTGGTTGAGGAACTTGAATTGACCGGGCTTGGCTCCCCGACCGAATTTGAAGTCATCACTGCCATGGCATTATATTACTTTGCCGAGCTTCATCCGGTCGATCTTGTCATTTTGGAAGTAGGGCTTGGCGGCCGTTTTGACTCGACCAATATTGTCCATCCATTGCTCACCGTCATCACAAATATCGGGATGGACCATACAAGGATACTTGGAGGTACGATTGAAAAAATCGCGTATGAAAAAGCGGGAATTATCAAAGCAGGCGTTCCGGTCTTAACGGCTGTCAAACAGGATCAGGCCATTCGTGTATTAATAGAGGAAGCCAAAGAGAAAGGGGCGCCCATTTTTCAATCGGGCATTGATTTTTCGGTTGAGCAGTACGAACCCCGACCGGCCGGAGAATGTTTCACCTTTATCGGGAAAGCAATGAAGCTGGATCAGCTCGAGTTGTCCCTATTGGGATACCATCAGACCGAAAATGCCTCCCTGGCGGTGGCCGGGCTGCTTTATTTAAAAGAGGCCAATATGATTTCATTGAAAGAACAGCATATCCGGACAGGTTTGGCCAAGGCATATTGGCCGGGAAGAATGGAAACAATCAGCAATGTTCCTGCCGTTATTGTTGATGGAGCCCACAATCCTGAAGGGCTGCAGGCTTTTTCGGCAACGATCAAACAGCGTTGTAAAGGGAAAAAGGTTACGGTCGTGTTTGCCGCCCTTGAAGATAAAGATTTGGGGAGCATGCTCCCGCTTTTAGAGGGGCTCGGGGAAGACATTTATTTTACCGAATTTGATTTTCCGCGGGCTGCCTCTGCAGCAAGATTAAAAGAAGTAAGCGGCATTAAGGGGGCAAAAGCGGAAACGGATTGGCGGCTTCTTCTAAAAAAAATTCTTCGATCAATGGATACGAATGAGGTTTTGGCAGTTACCGGATCACTTTACTTTATTTCGCAAGTGAAGCCCGTCATCAAACAATTGCTGCATAAGAAAAATGAGCATCGTAATCAATGACAAGCGTGGATTATTTTGGTAATATGACTATAAGACTATGTCTTAAGAACTATATAATAAGGGGTGGGGGAGATTTTGAGTGAGAGGAAAAAATTAGTTATTTGGACCTTATGGCTCATGATAGTTCCTGCAGGCCATTGGTATGCTTATCAACTTTCTCCATCCCTACATATCGGTTTCTGGGAGTTTTTTGCATGTCTTGGAACTACAATCGCTATTGCGTGCATACCTTTAAACATAAACAATACAGTGGTTTATTTAACGCAATGGATTTCGATTGCCGTGTTTCTTTCCTACGGACTGTTTTATGAAATGATGCTTGTCCAGTTGGCGACAATCGTTTCCATGATTTTCATTCAATTTAAAACCGAGAAACTTTATCGTTACCTCTTATATTCTTCCATGTTCACGTGCATATCATTCATATCGGGGATCGGCTTTTTTGCAGCAGGCGGGGAAATAGGGAATGAATCATTGCAAAACGGCGTGTTGCCGATTACCACTTATTTACTGCTTAACTTTTTGTCGGCATTGTTATTGCGAAGCTTATGGCGGTTTTTTCCTCCTATGAAAAAAAGGGTTTTCTGGATGGGCCTGCTGTGGGACACCTGTATCGGCTTAGTCGTTTACCCGCTCGGCATCGGCCTGTTTTATCTGAATAATATGATGGGACCTGCCGCATTTGTGTTAATCGGCATTCCAGTATTGAGCTCGCTGCTCTTTTTAAAAATGTACCAGTCCTCTTTGCTGGTAAACAAGCATTTGCAAACGGCGGCGGAAATAGGGCATCAGTTAACGGAACGTCTCAATGTCGAAGAAGTGTTGAATCTGTTTATCAAAAAAATCACAAAGACGGTTCCGGTAGAATGGGCTTACATACTCGGTTTCAAGGGTGACATGCTGGTAGTGGACAGACATTATGAAAAAGACAGTGATCCATCCAAAACGATCCCATCCATTCAGAAGGACAAGGGAATTTGTGGTCTCGTTTTAAAGCAAGAAAAAGGCCTTATTTATGGCAAAAAGTCTGAATGGAAACAATTTTCACATGGATATTCACCGGAACATGCCGAAAGCGTCATGTGTGTTCCCATTATGCAGGGAAAGAAAATGGAAGGCGTACTTTTTCTTGCATCCTCCCGCAAAAACGCGTATCAAAAGTTTCAGCTCATGATTGTTGATATATTGTGCTCCTATCTTGCCGTTGCACTAAGCAACGCCCGCCACTACGAAGAAACAAAGCGGGAAAGCGAATACTGTCCAATGACAAAGATTCCCAACTTCAGATATTTTGATAAATATATAAATGAAAAATTTAAGGATCTTCATGACAGGAAGATCCAATGCATTTCTCTCATCATCGTCGATATCGACCATTTTAAAACGATCAATGATCAATATGGACACCAGGCCGGAGATCAAATATTAATCACGTTGGCCGACAGGCTGCAAAATGTGGTTGTCGGGCATGGCATTGTGGCCAGGTATGGCGGTGAGGAGTTCGTCATCCTTCTCCCTGAAAAAAATGACAAAGAGGCACACGAGCTGGCTGAAACCGTTCGAAAGGCAATTGCCAACCACCCGTTTCTTGTACATAATGAATTGGACCCTTCCAGCACTATAATGGAAGTATCGATCACGGCCAGCATTGGGGTAGCAACAGCACCAAAACATGCCAACGATTCTGTTTCATTGGTAAAATATGCCGACCGGGCACTGTATATCGGTGCAAAACGGGCAGGCAGGAACAGGGTGGCGAGGTATGTTCAGGCGGATAAAGCACAAAAATAGATTCATATGATAAGGACTCCTTATATGAGGAAGAGAGGTATAAAATACATGACTGTTGCAGTTTTTGTTTACGGCCTTCTTCTGGGATCTTTTTTTAACGTGGTGGGAATGAGGGTTCCGGTTCAGCAGTCGATCGTTAAACCGGGATCGGCTTGTCCGGTCTGCAGCCGGCCCCTTTCGCCTGTGGAGCTGATTCCTGTTTTGTCGTTTGTCATTCAGGGAGGGAAATGCAGGCATTGCCGTACAAAAATATCGATTCTTTACCCGATGACGGAGCTTTCAACAGCCTTATTATTTGTATACGCCTTTTTGAGATTTGGCTGGTCATTTGAATTTATGATTGCCTGCACCCTTATTGCTCTTCTTGTCATCATTTTTATTACAGACATTTATTATATGCTTATTCCTGACAAAATCTTATTGGCTTTTACAGCAATTTTTTTCGTTGAAAGACTAATAGAACCGCTTTCCCCCTGGTGGACTTCAGTAACAGGAGCCGCCATGGGATTCGGGCTGCTTCTCCTGATCGCGATTATGAGCAAAGGGGGCATCGGAGGCGGGGATATGAAGCTGTTTGGCGTGATCGGGTTAGCCCTCGGGACAAAACTCGTTCTACTGGCCTTTGTTCTGGCAACGTTTGCCGGGGCTCTTTTTGGTGCTTTCGGACTATTGACAGGCCGATTCAGGAGGGGAGATTATATTCCATTCGGCCCATTTATTTCAGCCGGCACTTTGGCGGCCTATTTTTTTCATCGTGAAATATTTCTTTGGTATTTTTCCCTTTTTTAGGAATACACTAGTAATTTGGCGAAAATCCTTCCCGGGCGGGACGACAAAAGTCTTGTCCTTTTTTTGTTTTGGCGTGCTAGCATAAGATAAAATCAACAATGGTCGGGAGGAATAAAACAATATGGCAAAGAAAAGGAAAGCTGGCAAGCAAAAGATGAAGGTTAAAATGAATGGACAAGAAAGCCCGGTCTTACAGGATTTCGTCATAAACGATTGGACAAACGCAAAGAATGAGACGGCGGCCGCTGGTGAAAAAGCCGAAGCCGGGGGTTTTGACTGGGTTTTGCCTGAAGACAAGAAGAAAGAGGCCGATGTTGATTACGAACCAATCAATACGCATTTGCCGAAAGAAAAAAAGAAAAAAGGTTCGCGACACTTTTTTAAGAGTTTTTCACCCAAAAAGGCCGGAATGGTCCTATCCGCTGTATTGGCGGTCGTGATCGGGCTGACGTTTGGACTGTTTGTGTATAAGCTGGTCGTCAATCCGGAAAATGATGGCCAGTTGACAGATGCGTCTGTATCGGCCCCTGCCAAAAGTAAACCTGCGACTGCCAATCTTCTCGTGAAAGCTCCGGAAATGAAAGCGTCGGTAATCCAAGGCGGTGTTTTCAATACGGAAGAAGCAGCAAAAGCCACCGCAGACAAGCTGTCTGAAAAAGGCATACCCAGTGCAACGATTGCAATAGACGGGCAAAACTTTCTGTTTATTGGGGTAACGCCAGATTTATCTTCGGCAAAACTGTGGGCAAAAGAGTATGAAACATCAGGTATTGATGTATATCCGAAAGAATTTGCCATCCCGGAAATGGAGATCAAGGTAGGCTCGGAAGCCGAATCAACCTTATTGGCAGATTCGGCACAAATCTTTCAAAGCCTTCTTGGACAAGCGGCCAGCGCTGAACTCAAGGGTACAGCAGATCAAGACGAGTTAAAGAAAATCGGGGAAAAAATAGGCGCGTTTGGTAAAAGTGATGCTGGAAGCGATGGTATAAAAGAAATGAAAAAACACTTGACGGAAGCGCATAAAGGACTTCTCGATTTTACGGGATCAGGCGGCGAGGAAAGCCTGGCTGGTGCCCAGCAAGCGCTGTTGCTATTTTTAAAAAAATATCATGACCTTGGTCAAGAGCCCGACGCGTGAAGTCCAGGGCTCTTTTTTCTTAACTTGGCAAGAAAATTTTTTTCTTCAAAAGAAGTTTTGTATAAAGCAAGCGGGAGCATATTGTTTCTTCCTGTTTGATTTGGTACGATAACAGTGTATCTCCCAGGAAAGGAAGAAGCTTTATGCCCCGACTGGTTTTAGCCTCTACATCTCCCCGCCGCAAAGAACTTCTTGATATGCTTCATATTCCATTTACGGTTTGTTCCCCAAAAGCAGATGAAACGATTGCCGGCTCGATGTCGCCCTCAAAGATGGTGAAGGAGTTGGCCGTTCGAAAAGCAACGTCCGGTGCCGAACTTCATGGCAATAGCTGCGTGATTGGCGCTGATACAATTGTTTCCATTCATGGCGATATTTTGGGCAAGCCTTCCAACAAAGAGCATGCTTTTCAAATGCTCAAAACATTATCAGGACAGACACATTCCGTTTTTACCGGGGTGGCCGTTTTCTTTGAAGGCGCCATTGAAACATTTTATGAAAAAACGGATGTCACTTTTTGGGAGCTGTCCGAAACAGAAATCGAACGCTATATTGATACGGGTGAACCGTTTGATAAAGCAGGAGCGTATGGTATTCAGGGATGGGGAGCCCTGTTGGTAAAAGAGGTTCACGGCGATTACTTTTCAGTTGTCGGCCTCCCGGTCGCCCGCGTGGCAAGATTGCTTGAAAAAATTGGTTTTCCCATTTTTAAACAATACGAATGAAAGGATGGAAAAAACAACGAAATTGGATACATTAATGATTAAAGATTTTCCCGTTGAAGACAGGCCCCGTGAAAGACTCATTCACCATGGGCCGGCCAGTCTTTCCAATCAGGAACTATTGGCGATTTTGTTAAGGACGGGAACGAAGTCGGAATCAGTCCTTCAATTGGCGAACAGGCTGCTTACACAATTTGATGGGTTGTTATGGCTGAAGGAAGCGGCGCTTGAAGAAATCATGGGCATTAAAGGAATTGGCCAGGCAAAAGCGGTGCAAATTGCCGCTGCGGTAGAGCTCGGGAGAAGAATCAGCAACCTTTCCTATGATGACCGTTACGTCATCCGCAGCCCTGAAGACGGCGCGAATTATGTCATGAACGATATGCGCTTTTTAACACAGGAACACTTCGTTTGCTTATACCTCAACACAAAAAATCAAGTTCTCCACAGACAAACCATTTTTATCGGAAGCTTAAACGCTTCCATCGTTCATCCGCGGGAAGTATTCAAGGAAGCTTTTCGCAGGTCGGCTGCATCCATCATCTGTCTGCATAATCACCCATCCGGGGATCCATCACCATCAAGAGAAGATATTGAAGTAACCAAAAGGCTTGTTGAATGCGGAAAAATTATCGGTATAGAAATCCTCGATCACTTGATCATCGGCGATAATCAATATGTCAGCATGAAAGAAAAAGGACTTATGTGACATTAACATTTTTAGAAGTGATAAGCACAGATGCGTATATAAAGGCTTAGTTAATATAAATGCAATCGGGGCAGAAAGGGAGATACATGTCATAGCAAATAGCTTACCTGGCACGAAAATCATTTCACCATCTGCAACTGTGGATGAATCCCTCATGACTTTGAGAGATTCATCCATTTTTTAGCTTTCGACTAATTGTAGATGGAGCAAGTAACCGTCCAAAGAAGTTGATATTCCCCGTAATGAAAGAAAGAGCGGAAGCACAAGCAATCACCATTAAACCGGAGGCTTCGGCAGCACACGTAGACAATCACAAATCATAAAGATGAAATTAATGAGGAAGTTTATCAATGATTGGTAAAAAGCCAATGGGTTAAAGGTTATGAATATGCATGATCACAACTAAAAGAAAAAGTAAGTAAAATTTATTTTTCTTATACATATTAATTTTTACTTCCATATAGCCTATACTAGTTGTAGGATCAGTGCTATCTATGTGGATTTATACAAACATACATATGGATACCCCAAACAAAAAATAAAGTTTCCCACACGCCGGCCAGGCCGGGTGCATCCATCATCTGTTGCATCATCACACGCATTACCGTCAAGACAGATATTGAAGAGGCAAAAAGGCTTCTGATTGCGTAAAAAATAATAGAAATAGGTATTCCCGATCGCTTGATCATCTGCAATAAACAATTCGTCACCATGAAAGAAAAAGGATTTATGTGACACTATGCTTTTCATAAATGATAAGATATAATTAGTCTTGTGATTTTTTTCAGTTGTAATGAAGTCGTAATCAAATTAATCAAATAAAGTCCAACCTGATCAATGTAATGGGGTAGAAAGGGAGATACATACATGTTTGGAATCGGTACGAAAGATTTAGGAATTGACTTGGGTACAGCCAATACGCTTGTATTTGTCAAAGGAAAGGGAATTGTACTGCGGGAGCCTTCCGTTGTAGCTATAAATACAGAGACGAAAAAAATCGTGGCGGTCGGAAATGATGCCAAAAACATGATCGGGCGGACGCCGGGAAACATAGTGGCGATGCGCCCGATGAGAGACGGCGTTATTGCCGATTATGAAACAACAGCAACGATGATGAAATATTTTATTAAACATGCCGGGAAAGCAAAAGGAACTTTTGGGGGCAAGCCGTACGTTATGGTATGTGTGCCTTCCGGCATCACGGCGGTAGAGCAAAGGGCTGTGCTGGATGCTACAAGAGAGGCAGGAGCCAGGGATGCCTATCCGATCGAAGAGCCGTTTGCCGCAGCAATTGGTGCTGATTTGCCTGTTTGGGAACCGACAGGAAGCATGGTTGTTGATATTGGCGGGGGAACGACGGAAGTGGCAGTCATCTCCCTTGGGGGAATCGTTACAAGCAATTCCATTCGGATTGCCGGAGACAATTTTGACGAAGCAATCGTCAATTACATCCGAAAAACATATAATTTGCTTATTGGCGAAAGAACGGCTGAAGCCATCAAAGTTGAAATCGGTTCGGCTGGAGGAGTCGAAGCGAACGAGAAGATGGAAATTCGCGGCCGGGATTTATTGACGGGACTTCCCAAAACAATTGAAATTACGGCGGAAGAAATTTCGGGAGCCCTCCGGGATACGGTGTATGCCATTATCGATGCCGTGAAAAATACGTTGGAGAATACACCGCCTGAGCTTGCGGCAGATATTATGGACAGGGGAATTGTGCTTGCAGGTGGAGGGGCCCTTCTTCGCAATTTGGATAAAGTGATCAGCGATGAAACAAAAATGCCTGTTCTGATTGCGGATGAACCGCTTGATTGTGTAGCGATCGGTACCGGAAAAGCGTTGGACCATATTAACATGTTCAAAAACCGAGCGTAAATTGTATCCCGCAGGAACGGCTGTGAGACTCCCGCCAACCTCCATCGCAAATCGGAGAGGTTGGCCGGGAGATGCGGGTGATCAGTGGGGGTGAAAGAAAATCCCTCAGATTGGAGTTTCACTTTATCATAACTACTGGAGAAAAAAGGCAGAGGTCGCCTTGTATTGCGGCCCTCTGCTTTCCTATGCAGACATCTGTTTCCCTTTTAAGGGACGGATACCGGCTAATTGAAAACTGGGGTGGGTTTTTATGCCACATTTTTTTCTGAACAAGCGTCTGATTATCTTGTTAATCGGAATCATCATACTTGTTTCTTTAATTGGTTTTTCATTAAGGGACAGGGACAATATCTCACGGCCAGAACAGTTTGTCAAAGATGTCGTGGGTTTTGGCCAATCCCTCGTTGCAAAACCCGCACACAAGATAGCGGGTTTTTTCGGGGACATGAAAGAATTGCAAAATACTTATACAGAAAACAAAAAATTAAAAGTTCGTCTGGAAGATGTGGCGAGACTTGAAAAAGAAAATGTCGAACTCAAAAAAGAGAATGCCGAATTGCGTGAAGCCCTCGATAAAAAAGAAAGCTTAAGAGATTTCACCCCGATTCAGGCTACTGTCATCAGCAGGACACCGGACCGGTGGTATGAACGGATTATTATCGATAAAGGGAAAAAGAGCGGCATAAAGCCCGATATGGCTGTCATCACGTCAAAAGGGCTTGTGGGGAGAGTCATTTCTACGTCTGAAATGACGTCGACCATTGAATTGCTCAGTTCGGATAATACAAAAAACAGGGTAGCCGCATTCATTCAGGCAAAAAGCTCCGTGCATGGTTTAATTGCCGGTTATGACAGAGATAAGAAAATGCTGCTCATGAAGGATTTGCCAATTGACGAAGAGAAAATCAAAAAAGGACAAAGTGTCAAAACTTCAGGCCTCGGCGGCATTTTTCCGAAAGGGCTTGATATTGGAACGGTGGAAGAAATTGTCCTTGATCAATTTGGACTGTCGCAAACCGCTTATATTAAACCTTCTGCCGAATTTTATGATTTCGAACACGTGATGGTCGTTGCCCGTTCGATGCATACCGGGGATAATAAGGAGGAGGAATAATGAAGCGGATTCTTCTTCCTCTCGCATTGTTTGCTTGTTTTTACGGCGAGAGCCTATTTGTTGATTTATTTTCAACAGCCTCTTTATTTAAGGACAGGCTGGTCATCCCTCATTTTTTGTTGATTGCATTGACATTGATGGGAATATACTTTTTTCGCAATACTGCGATCATGTATGCGGCGGCGTTCGGCCTGATTTTTGATATATATTATACGGAAATTATCGGGGTTTACCTGTTTTTATTTCCCATTTCCGTTTATATAGCTTCCAAAATGATCAAGCTTTTGCAAGTCAATGTTCTGACTGCGGCACTGATTGTGATAATAAATATTTCACTGGTGGAATGGCTCATTTACGGATTAAACATACTGCTTTTCAATGTTCCTGTAAGGATGATGGAGTTTCTTGAAAACAGACTCCTGCCATCCCTTGCACTGAATTTGATTTTTTATTTCATCATTTTTGTCCCTTATACAAGATGGCTGCAGCATCTGCATAAGAAGCTTTCATCCGAATAATATGGAAATGATGAAAAATGGCCCGTGAAAAAGGGGAATTGCCAGCGCTTGTCGAAAATAAAAGAAATGAACAGTGCTGGAGTTCATCAAACCGTACCGCATAAGATGTTCGTCGTTGAAAGGAGAAATAAGGGCATAATGAGTGTTATTCCTTGAAGCCCGCTAATCATGAAAAGACAAAATGTAATGATTAAAGGAACGAAGAGCGGTCTCTCACTTCAGTTAAATGATCGTTGTTCGTATGAAGATATTTTGGTAGAGCTGGAAGAGAAACTTGCGGAATTTCAGGGGTTGGAAGACAGTCCGCTTATTTCAGTTCGCATTCTTACGGACAATCGCTATTTAAATCCTGAACAACAAGAAGAAATCAAGGAACTCATTCGCCAAAAACAAAACCTGATTGTTGACGAAATAGTAAGCAATGTCATTTCGAAAGAAGAAGCCAAGGAAGTCATAGAAAGCCAGGAAGTCACCTCTGTCGCCACAATCGTAAGATCCGGACAAATTTTGGAGGTTCCAGGGGACTTGCTTCTTGTTGGAGACGTCAATCCGGGAGGAACTGTAAGGGCAGGCGGGAATATTTTTATCATGGGGGCATTAAAGGGGATCGCCCATGCCGGATATACAGGCAGAAATGAAGCCGTTATTGTTGCGTCATTCATGACCCCGTCACAGCTTAGAATTTCTGATTGCATCAGCCGTTCTCCCGACCATTACGATCAGGAGGAACATCACCAAATGGAATGTGCCTACATAGACAATAATCATCAAATTATGATCGATCGACTGCAAGTGTTAAAACACTTAAGACCGAATATTACGAGATTCAAAGGGGGACATTATTATGGGTGAGGCGATTGTAATAACATCCGGCAAGGGTGGAGTCGGAAAGACGACAACTTCGGCCAACTTGGGGACCGCGCTTGCCTTACAGGGGAAAAAAGTATGTTTAATAGATACGGATATCGGCCTTCGCAACCTGGATGTTGTGCTGGGGCTTGAAAACCGGATTATTTATGACCTTGTTGATGTCGTTGAGAAGCGATGCAAGCCCCATCAGGCGATTGTAAAGGACAAACGGTTTGAGGACAAGCTGTTTTTGCTTCCGGCAGCACAAACAAGCGATAAAACCGCGGTGTCGCCTGAACAGATGAAAGAACTTGTAACCGAACTCAAACAAGATTATGATTATGTGATTATTGATTGTCCGGCAGGCATTGAACAAGGTTACAGGAATGCGGTTGCCGGCGCAGACAAGGCGATCGTTGTAACTACGCCCGAAATCTCCGCTGTCCGTGATGCAGACAGAATTATCGGTCTTCTTGAAAAAGAAGAAAAAATGGAACCTCCAAAATTGATTATTAACAGAATCAGGCCCAGTATGATGCGTGAGGGTGATGTTCTTGATGTTGATGATATTGCACAGCACTTATCCATCGATCTGCTTGGCATCGTGCAAGACGATGAAGAAGTCATCAAATCATCCAACCAGGGTGAACCGATTGCCCTCAACCCGGAAAGCAAAGCATCGATCGCCTACAGGAATATTGCCAGGCGCATTTTGGGTGAATCTGTACCACTCCAGTCTTTGGAAGAGGACAAATCCGGATTTTTTACCCGAATCAAGCAGCTTTTCGGAGTCCGCTAATCAAAAGCTTTTGACGCTAATGTCAAAAGCTTTTTTTAAGGATAAATTGGCAGTTCGCCCATTCATCAAATTCCAACCTACCATCTCCCCCATCCAAGAAAGAACGCGCCAGCGTTTTTTCCAATCAGTAAAGAAAGCATAACTTGCTAAGAAAATTTTTCTTCAAAAGAAGCTTTTCTGTGTCCAGCTTCTGCGCCTACCCCCCTCGAGGTCATAAGTCAAAACACCTTAGAGAAGGGGTCTCCTGCGTGTTTCACCTTATTTGCCCGTCCTGAGCAAGGCGCTCGCGCTTTTCCAATCTTGAACATATGCATATTTGAAGGAGACAAGTCATAGCTTAGTAGAAACTTGGTAAGGGAGATGGTGGAGGGTGAACCATCGGGCAAATCAAATAAAAAAACGAATTGCCAAGAGGAGAAAATCCTATGACCGAAAAAGAGATAACAGCGTTCATTGGCCTGATGAATTGATGGACAATGATATTATGGACGAACATTCCATCTACGATTCAAAAAACCATCCAACATTTCATCCTCTTTGGAATCGTGAAGTTTTTATATTCAAAGTTCTGGCTTCCATCACGCTTGTTCTCCTTGTCAGCATCATTTACAAATCCGAATCCCCGGCTTTTCAAGAAGCTAAATCGGTTGTAAACCGGACAATGGAGACGGAATTCCGTTTTGCTGCCGTCTCGGAATGGTATGAAAATCGCTTTGGAAAACCGCTTGCTCTTTTTCCCGTCAAGGACAAAACAGATGGAAACATCATCCAAACCGGGATGGAAAAAGATTATGCCTTGCCTGTTGGAGCAAAAATTAAAGAAAACTTTTCCCATGATGGCCGCGGTGTGATGATCGAAACGGAAGACCGGGCCCAGGTTGAAGCCATCGCCGGCGGAGTCGTTATTTTTGCAGGAAAAAAAACGGATACCGGCAATACGGTGATTGTTCAACATGAAGATGATACTGAATCATGGTATGCCCATCTTAACAATCTTACCGTAAAACCGCATGAACGAATAAAAGTTGGAAAAGTGCTCGGTACCGTGTCATCCGATGAAGAGGGTTATTCGGGCAAATTTTATTTTGCCATTAAAAAGGGAGACGATTTTATTAATCCCCTTCAGGTGATTAACATTGAGTAATTACGGGAAGCTTCTAAGAAAAATACACTTTCATCCTCTTTTTTGGCTAGTGGCCTGCCTTGCCATTATAACCGGTTACTATTGGGAACTGTTAACCTTGTTTATAATTGTTTTTATTCACGAGATGGGACATGCCTCTTGTGCCCATTTTTTTTCGTGGAAAATCAGCAGGATTTTGATAATGCCGTTTGGCGGCATTTGTGATGTGGATGAGCATGGAAACCGGCCCGTTGCCGAAGAATTGCTTGTCGTCCTTGCTGGTCCCTTGCAGCATATATGGATGGGTGTATCCGTTTATTTATTGGGAGAAAATGAACTCATTTCGCCGGAATTTGCAACGATGTTTCAACAGTTTAACATGATGGTTCTTTTGTTTAATCTTTTGCCTGTTTGGCCGCTTGATGGCGGTAAGGTCATCTATTTATATTTGACTTCCCGCCAGCCGTTTTTAACAGCCTTTAGACAATCGTTAGTTTGTTCCGTAATTGTTTTGATCTTCGTCCATCTTCTTTTTTTGATTGTATTCCCCTTTAATCTGAATGTATGGGTTGTTTTATTATATTTATATGCAACCTTGTGGCTCCAATGGAATCAATTGAGATATTCCTTTATCAGGTTTTTGCTGGAGCGCTACAGCGGGAAGCAAACAGGCTTTAAAAAGCTTGATGTCATTGAAGTGAAAGGAAACGAATATGTACCCGCGATCATGGAAATGTTCAGGCGTGGCTGCAAACATGTGATTCATGTAAATGATGGGAAACGAATGCTTGGGAAACTGGACGAAAACGAAATGCTCCATGCCTTTTTTGCAGAAAAACAAATACGTGCCCGCTTGCGGGATATCGTGTATCATGATTGAATGAACTTCAAACGGCTCGAATTGTTTTGTCCAAACATAAACCGTAAGGGTTATCGCTCATTATTCCCCGAACTAAAAACACATACACACCTGGCAAGCTGCTCCCAAGGCGCACTGGCCAAGAGTGTTGCAAACGCTATTGAGGATTATTTTAATCGCCTGTTTTTGACAGGTAATAATTGGAATGAATCGAAGGGGAATTTGCCGAAACAGATGAGGTTCCCTTATTAGGTTCTGTTTCTGATACGATTTCTGCTACCATAAGGATTGCCCCTCATTTTTATAATACGAAAGAGGAAATAAAAAACGCCGCTATAGATGAGCTTGCTATCATAACAACAGAGAATAGAGCAGATATTTATTGAGCGGCAGATTCCCTGCCTTTCTATAATCCGAACGCTCGTAGGACAGCTTTGAGGAGTAAAAATTCTTCGAGATAATTCACTTATTTTACCCCCCAAATTTTGATAAATATGGGATAATTTAACTGTATTTATCATGATTTAGGGGGATTTATGGATGATTACAAG
>NZ_JBFEGN010000072.1:0-20639 GCF_047228825.1 Siminovitchia jepli | reverse complement strand
AACGAAAGATAAAAGGCATAATGCTTCATTTTCATGCGGTGTTGTGCCTTGAGCGTAGCGAAAGGAATGATTATAAAAATGAGAAAACTCGTAATTGCCAGTCTCATTGCACTGCTGGCCATCTTTACCGCAGCTTGTTCAGGGAGTTCAGGGAGTTCAGGGAAGAGCTCCGGCAGTGAAAAAGAGGCATCGAAGGACAAGCCGATTGTGATCAAATTTTCCCACGTGACGTCCATTGACAGTGTGAAAGGGAAGGCAGCCGAGCGTTTTAAAGAGCTTGTGGAAGAGAAAACAGGCGGAAAAGCAAAGGTCGAGGTATATCCGTCCTCACAATTGTATGGTGATAATGATGAGTTGGATGCCCTGACTTCCGGAAACGTTCATATGATCGCTCCTTCTGTTACCAAAATGGTAAAGCTGGATCCGCGTTGGCAGTATGTTGACATGCCATACCTGTTTGAAGACCAGGAGCATGTACACAAATTTTTTGAAAGTGACGTAGCAAAAAGTCTGTTGAACAGTGAACAATTGGCAAGCAACGATATTATGGGTCTCGCATTCTGGGAGAATGGTTTCAAACATTTTACAAACAACAAACATCCGTTAAAGAAACCGGAAGACTTCAAAGGCCTTAAATTCCGTGCGCAAGCCGGTAAAGTGCTGGAAGCCCAATTCCAAGCTTTGGGAGCAGGAAGCGCTACGATTGCATTTGGTGAAACATATGCGGCTCTCCAGCAAGGAACAGTAGATGGACAGGAAAATACATTTAACAACATGGATACACAGAAGTATCAGGAAGTCCAAAAATATTTGACGCTCAGCGAACATGGCCGTCTTGACTATGCGATATTCGTGAACAAATCCTTCTGGGAAAGCATGCCGGAAGAAATTCGCACTCAAGTGGAGGAAGCATTGAAAGAAGCAACTGACCTTGCATGGGAACTGGCTGCGGAAGAAAATGAAGCCAGCTTTGAAAATCTGAAAAATTCCGGGAAAATGGAAGTTATCGAGCTGACAGACGAAGAAAAAAATGCACTAAAGGAAGCATTGCAGCCTGTATATGACGAGTTTGAAGATGTCATTACAAAAGACCTTATCGAAGGCATTCGCAGTCTGAAGTAAGAACGATGGGTGTCGATCAAGTTGACTGGTCGGCACTCGTTGATTTTTTTAAAAGGTCAGAAAGCATAAATTGGCTCTTTCGCAAATTTAGACCAATCTGGCTTCTGACCTCTAACTTCCAAAGAAAGACGCACCGCCGTTTTTCTTAGAATGATACAAAAAGGGGTGTTGGTATATGCGAAAGCTGAAAAATATTTGGTGCGCCATTGAAGAAATCTCGGCCGGAACGCTCTTTTTTGCTGGAATATCCCTGATTTTTTACGGAGTAATCATGCGGTATGTTTTTAACGAGCCGAAAGCGTGGGTTGAGGAAGTCGTTCGTTATTTGATCATATGGGGAACATTTTTGGGCTTTGCCATTGCATTGCGCCATAATCAGCATATCCAGGTGGATATATTTTATGACAAGCTGTCTAAGCGGGGCAAAAAAATCCTGGATTACTTTGCGACTTGTGTAAGTGTCCTATTTTGCCTGATCTATACGTATTATGGGTTTCTCCTTGTGGAAAGCCGCTACCACTCCGGGATGGTGTCTTTGGATGTCGGAATTCCGATGTGGATTGTCTATTTGATTTTGCCGCTTTCCGGACTTTTATTTTTGTTTCGATTCATTGAGCGGCTCGTTCAGTTGATTCGTGGAAAGGATGTACAATATGATAATCCTGCTACTTAGTCTTTTCTTCATCCTTGTTCTGCTGAGGGTTCCCATTGCTGTCAGTCTTGCTTTATCCACGATCGTTGTCCTGTTTCAAAGCGATTTCAACATGGACATGGTTCCGCAGCGCATTTTTACTGCCCTGGATTCATTTCCGATGATGGCGATACCCGGGTTCGTTTTGGCGGGTGTGCTTCTTGCGCGGGGCGGAATATCAAAATATTTAATCGAAGCCCTGCGGGCATGGGTTGGCCATTTACCGGGCGGATTATCGGTTGTTACCATTTTGGCGTGCATGATTTTTGCGGCGATTTCAGGATCAAGCCCGGCTACAGCAGCTGCGATCGGTTCCATTATGATTCCGGCGATGGTCAGTGCAGGTTATGACAAAAAATACTCCATGGGGCTTGTTGCTGCCGCTGGTACACTGGGCATCCTGATTCCGCCCAGTATTCCTCTGATCATTTATGGGATTACAGCGGAAGAATCGATTGGAGAACTTTTTATGGCAGGTGTCATTCCGGGTCTTCTCCTCGGTGGCGTATTGATTGCTTCCGCTATTTTTTATGCCAAGCGCAATGGATATGGAAAGGGAGAAAAGGCAAGCTGGGAGGAAAGGGGAAAAAGCTCGCTTAAAGCCATTTGGGGCGCCTTCTTGCCGGTCCTCATCCTTGGAAGCATATACAGCGGTGTTGTTACACCAACAGAATCTGCAGTTATTGCCGTATTTTACGGAATTATCGTTTCTGCTTTTATTTACCGGGAACTGCACTGGAAGGATGTACGTCCAATTATTGTGGAATCCATTAATATCACGGCCATGATTTTCCTCATCATTGGAGCAGCCAGCCTGTTCGGGCTCTATTTGACAAATGCACAAATCCCCCAGGAAATTGGTGCATGGATTGCCGAAAGTGATATCAATAAGTGGGTCTTCCTCATCATCGTCAATATTTTATTCTTTATCATGGGCATGTTCCTGGAAGCCGTTTCGATTATTTTAATCACGTTGCCAATTTTGCTGCCGATGCTCGTGCATTTTGATATTAATTTAATTCATTTTGCCATCATTATGACGATTAATATGGAGCTTGGAATGATTACACCGCCTGTAGGGCTGAACCTGTTCGTGGTAAGCGGCATCGCCAAAGAAAAACTGGGCGCCGTCGTAATGGGGATTATTCCATTTATTGTATTGATGATCCTTGTACTTGTGATCGTCATTTTGATTCCGCAGCTCTCGCTTTGGCTGCCCGAGCAAATGGCATTAAAGTAAGCAAATGGGTCCCGTTTCAGGGGCCTTTTTGCATCCTGCTTTTGCTAGAAAAAGAAGCGTTTCGAGCATTTTCCGTCACATTTCCCAAAAGATATGGTATGCTTCTGGCAAAGAAATGCTTACAAAGGAGTGGAGGCATATGTACGATATCGCAATTATCGGCGCAGGCACCGCAGGAGCAAGCGCTGCCATCTTTGCAGCCAAAGCCGGCAAAAAAACGATCGTGATCGACAGTGACAAAAGCATGACGAAGCGGGCCTGGATCCGAAACCACTATGGGATTGAGGATATTACAGGACCGGAATTAATTGAAACCGGCAAAAAGCAGGCTGAAAGCTTTGGAGCTGAAATTGTAAAAGATACAGCCGTAAACGTCACGAAAACAGATAACGGTTTGCGTGTGGAAACGGAAAACAATCAATATGAAGCCAAGCATGTCATCTTGGCTACCGGAGCACTGGCTACACTGGCCGAAAAAATCGGCGTGAACATGAAGGCAGGCACAGAACCGAGAATCAAGACGGTCGTTGATGTGGATGCAGCAGGAAAAACAAACATCGACGGAATCTGGGCGGCTGGAACAGTTGCCGGTGTCAGCGTCCATACGATTATCACAGCGGGAGACGGCGCCAAAGTCGCCATCAATGTCATCTCCGAATTAAACGGCGAGCGCTACGTCGATCATGATGTACTGAAAAGTTAATTTAATCGTTTCTGGATAAGCAGGGAAATGCCCCGTGGCCAGCGGCTGCGGGGCATCTTTTTTTAGGGTGTCTCTTTGAACCGGAATTTTTCAAAAATGAGGGTAGGAGATTGTCCAAATTTGTTATATGATGTATATAAATATAGAAAATTCGCGATTTCCATTTGTCATTGTTCATCATTCACCCTTTGCGCTGGATACGGAAGAACGTTATAGTCAAAGAAGAATAATAATGGGAAGGGAGATCAAAAAATTGGGCCAGGAAATTAATCAGAATGTCATCTATCAGGCCATTATGGAATTATCAGAGCAATTAACTCAAACCGAGAAACGGCTTACAGAAAGGATCATTGGCGTAGAAAACCGTCTTGAAAAGGTGGAAAGCCGTCTTGAAAAGGTAGAAGATCGTCTTGAAAAGGTAGAAGATCGTCTTGATAAGGTGGAAGATCGTCTTGATAAAGTGGAAGACCGCCTTGAAAAGGTAGAAAACCGTCTTGAAAAGGTAGAAGATCGTCTCGATAAGGTGGAAGATCGTCTTGATAAAGTGGAAGACCGTCTTGAAGAGGTAGAAAGCCGTCTTGAAAAGGTGGAAGATCGTCTCGATAAGCTGGAAGGCCGTTTTGCCATCATTGAAACCAGCCAAGAAAAAATGGAAATCCGCCAAGATAATTTGGAAACCCAGTTAAAGTCTATGGAAAAAAATCTGACTGACCAAATTAAGCACCTGGATACAAAGTTTTCCATTGTATTGGAAGAATTGATAGAAACAAAAGCAGATGTAAGAAAAATGCAAAGAGCAAAATAAAGAGCGGCACCAATAGCCACTCTTTTTTTATTTCAGAAGAACCTGGGAGATTTCAAGCCGAATCGGCTTATGTTGAATGATATAACGACAAGTTCTTTCGTCGGGAAAATCTGATTATTTTATAAAGCTTTTTCAATTATATGAACGCCTAATCATATATATAGAAAGATTCCCGAAAGGTGGAATAAATGATGCTGCATAAAGCCGATTATTCCAATGATTTTAAAATAAAAAGTTACATAGATTCCCCGGACAAACAAATGCATTTATATCGCAGGACGTTAACCATTATAGTTATTTCGCAAATTTTCGGTGGTGCAGGACTCGCTGCAGGCATCACTGTTGGGGCACTCCTGGCACAGGAAATGCTTGGATCCAATAGTTTTGCAGGGGTGCCGGTTGCGTTGTTTACATTTGGGTCCGCCGGCTCGGCGTTTCTTGTAGGAAGGGCTTCACAACGGTTTGGACGCCGTTTCGGACTGGCGGGAGGTTTTCTTGCTGGAGCGCTCGGGGCAGCAGGGGTAGTGGCAGCCGCAGTAGTAAATAGCGTTTTTCTACTTTTTACCTCACTATTAATCTATGGAGCCGGAACCGCTACAAATTTACAGGCGCGGTACGCGGGTACGGATTTGGCAAGCCCCACACAACGTGCTACAGCCGTAAGCATTGCGATGGTGGCTACGACGTTCGGTGCTGTAGCAGGCCCAAACTTGGTCGATGTCATGGGGGAATTTGCTGTAACAATTGGAATTCCGGCCCTGGCGGGCCCATTCATCCTTGCGGCTGCAGCATATTTCCTTGCGGGCCTGATTCTTCTCGTTTTACTTCGCCCTGATCCGCTTTTTGTTGCAAAAGCCATCACAAATGAGCAAACAGGAGAAGATCAAATTAAGGAGCAAGATCCGGAAAAAACAAATACCAGGGGAGTTGCCACAGGGTTCTCCATTATGGTCCTGTCCCAATTTGTGATGGTTGCCATTATGACCATGACGCCTGTACATATGGAGAATCACGGACATGATTTGGGGAAAGTGGGGCTTGTCATCGGCATCCATGTTGGCGCCATGTACCTGCCTTCTCTAGTGACCGGCATTCTCGTGGATAAAATCGGGCGTGGAACCATGGCTATTGCATCTGGAGTAACACTTCTGATTGCAGGTGCTTTGCCTGTTTTTGCTCCGAGTGATTCCATGACTACACTCATGATTTCGCTTACTTTACTGGGGCTCGGTTGGAACTTTGGCTTGATCAGCGGGACAGCGCTGATTGTGGATTCCACAAGCTTATCCACCCGTGCAAAGACACAAGGCGCAGTTGACGTGTTTATCGCTTTGTCAGGAGCATTGGGTGGGGTACTGTCAGGTATTATCGCAGCGCAAACGAGCTACACAACATTGGCTGTTGCGGGAGGGATGATTTCATTACTTATCATCCCGGTTGTGATTTGGAGCAGAAGCAGCTTTGCCGGAAGCTGATGGAAAATGGCATTAAAAGAAAGTAAAAAAAACTCGTCGGATTGCTCCAAGCATAATTTTAATAAGCACATAAATAAAGGGATAGTACCTATTTCACCTGGGTACCTTCCCTTTTTTCTTTATTTTGGATGAAATAGTTGACAACATGAACGAGAATGTTCGGAATCAATTCCTATAATAGGATTTGAATCACAAGATATATCTTTGACAGCAGAACAGGCCGCTCATATAGGAACACTCATTACCAAAAAGGTGATCAATGTAAAAAAAAGTTGGAGATAGCAGTGGAATGGTGCCTCTCCTGTTTCCTTATTCCAACCATTATGGATTGCAAGTTTAGCTATTGCGGAATCATCTTTATGGGAAAAGAGAGTGGGCTTACAAGTAAACTGCAGACGTTATAAAAATCGTGAGTGTGGTTACGCATTTTGGGATGCCTTATTCCATTGATGAAAAGCGAGAGATTGTTAGAGTCCATTGAGGAACAGTCCTTGTCTAAGCCCCGCTATTTGGATCTGTGGATGACTAAATACCCTTATTTATAAATCATCCTTCCTAATCATGAAAATTTTTAGAATTATAGTAAAATTAAACTAAAAAAGGAAAGGATGGTTTTTTTGAGGAAAAAGTACAGTTTTTTTATGACTGGCCTGTTCATTTTTGCACTTGTCGTAACCTCAAACGGTCTTGGCAGGGCCGAAACCAATCAAGGTGATTATTTTGGTTTCTCGGAGGAAAAGGTAGATTGGCAACGGGAATTTGAAGAAATTCTTTCAGAAAAGATGGATCCAGAAAATATTGGGTACTATTCAAGGAAGATAAGCAGCTTTATTCCTGAGGTTGGAACTGTGGGAAACAAGGAAGCCCTTGATTTTTCCATTAATGAATTGCGTAAGGCTGGGCTGGAACCAGAAGTAGATTCATATGACGTATATTTGCCCAGACCAAATGAACTTTCTGTTACACAGACGGCTCCTGAAACAAGGGAACTGAACGTGATGGAAAATTTGCCTGCCGACATTGCGGCCAAAATCATCCCCGGGTTTGCAGCTTATTCCCCATCAGGGATCGTCGAAGGTGAACTTGTATATGCCAACTATGGCAGACCGGAAGATTTTGAAGAGCTGAAACAAAGGGGCATATCCGTCAAGGATAAAATTGTCATTGCGAGATATGGTCAAAACTTCCGCGGTGTAAAGCCCGATCAAGCAGCTAAACACGGTGCAAAAGGGATGTTAATCTATTCTGATCCGGCAGATGACGGTTACTCCCGCGGCGAAGTTTACCCAAATGGACCGTGGCGTCCTGATGATAGTATTCAACGGGGCAGTATTTTAAAGATTTATCAATATCCTGGTGATCCCCTTACACCTGGGGAACCTTCGAAGCCTGGTGTGAATCGCTTGGATCCTGGAGAAGCAGAATCCCTTGCTGCTATACCTACACAACCGATTTCATATGGCGAGGCACGACATTTGATGGAAGCGATGGATGGTGAACAGGTGCCTAAATCCTGGCAGGGGGGACTTCCGTTCAATTACCGTTTCGGTGCCGGTGCTATAAAGGTTCGTTTATCCCTTGATATTGATTATGCCCAAAGACCTGTAAATAATTTGATTGTCCGCATCCCCGGTTCTAAATATCCGGATGAAATCGTAGTATTGGGAGCGCATCGGGACACATGGGCTTTTGGAGCAAATGACAATACTTCCGGTTGGGCAACTACGATGGAAATTGCCCGGGTACTGGGAGAAATGTATCAGGAGGGCTGGAAACCGGAGCGTACAATTGTCCTGGCAGGATGGGATGGAGAAGAATACGGCCTGATCGGCTCTACAGAATGGGTGGAAGACAAACGCAACGAATTGATTGAAAATGCCGTCGCTTATATAAACATGGACTCTGCGGGCGGCCAATTCTTTAACGCATCCGGAGTGCCGTCCATGAAGGAATTGATTTACTCTGTAACAAAGACCGTGACTAAGCCGAGAACAAGTACATCCATCTATGATGATTGGTTCGAAAGGGCCGGAAACCGCTTGCCGAATGTTGGTCAACTTGGAAGCGGTTCGGACTATACTGCCTTTATCGATCATATTGGTGTTCCATCAGCGGGCATCGGGTTCAGTTCGCCAGGCGGGCTCTATCACAGTGCGTATGATAATACGGATTCTCTGGAACGGTTCGTCGATCCCGGCTACCTGCATCAAGGAGCAACTGTGGAAATCGTTGGGAAGATGGCCCTGCGGCTGGCGAATGCTGACATCATGCCATTCCGTTATTCAACATATGCAGCGGATGTATCTGACTTGCTGAAAAATATGGAGAAAAAATATAAAGACAACGTTGACCTTTCCGGCGTTATTGCCCAGGCTCAGGAATGGAAAAAAGAAGCTGCTTTTCTGGAGGCGAAGTACGACAGAATCTTGTCCGTCGGCAATTTGGACAAGGCCGATAGACAAACCTTGAGTACTGTCAATCGGGCAATGATGGATCAAGAGCGAAATTTGATCAATGAAGACGGCCTGCCATCACGGCCTTGGTACAAACATCTCATTTGGGCTCCGGGATTGACTACCGGTTATGCAGCACAACCTCTTCCTGAACTTGCAGAAGCCTTGGAAAACGGAAACGCCGAAGCCGTCAGCACTGCGGTGCAAAACTTGGAAAAAGCGATAGAAAAAGCAGCGCAAACCGCTGCATCAGCCCAGACAGTAAATGCGTCTAGCATCATTAGTCATGTGAATTACTTTGCCGCTAATGGCGATATCAAAAATAATCAAACAGCCCGTGCTTTAACTACCCATTTAACTGCTGTCAGCCAATTTGAGAAAAAAGAATTGGGAGAAAAAGTCGTGAAGCATATGGAAGGATTTAAGGTATTGTTGAATCAACAAAAGAAAAGCGGCTTGATTACAGAGGAAGCTTACGGTGCTCTCATGAAAGAGGCAAATGGCCTGATAAAGAAGTGGGATTAAGTTTTTAAAATTTTAAGGTGGATATGCCCCTTTAGTAAACAGGTAAAACCTGGATTCTAAAAGGGGCATTTTATGGTTGCTGCTGCAATCATCTGTAAGCAATCTTTAAAAAAGCATTTGACTTTTATTGACGCAATGTAATTTTTTTCATTTTTCAAATCATACTACCTTATTACTAATTATTTGTTAATTCACATTATTCCCTTGACTTTAAAAATTTCAATTAGTAAACTGAAGTATAAGCTTTAATTTCTTAAAAATAAGAAGCAAAAACTTTAAAGGGATGGGGGACATGTTAAAAGATGAAGAAAACGGAAGATCATTTAGTAGAAGACAGCAGATTTGCTCAATGCACTTTTGAAATGCGGGTAGTCCTTGGGTTGTTTGCTGTAAATATCATTTTGATGGGCGGCGTTCCCTTGGCAATAGGATTGAATAAAAGCGCTTCCTCCATGAGCTTTATTCTCGGTTTTCCGGATTGGTATTTTTGGGGGGGAATCGTTGGATCGATACTATTCAGCATCCTTCCATACTTTATGGTTAAGTACTTCTTCAAAGATATGTCAATAGAAGCAGAGGATGAAGGGTAGGTGGATTGCAGATGAAATGGGATGTATTAATACCTATCTTATTATACTTATTGTCTACGTTTATCGTGGGCGGACTTCTTCATAAACATATTAAAAATAGAAAGACCAGTTTCCAAGAGGAATATTTTATTGGCGGCAGATCGTTGGGACCTCTTGTATTAACCTTTACGATTCTGGCATCTGCTGCAAGTGCCGGAACTTTTATCGGATCACCGGGCGTTGCATATAATATGGGATTTGGTTGGGCATTAATCTCGATGACTCAAATCGGACTGGGGATTTATATACTTGGTATTCTGGGGAAAAAATTTGCCATAGTAGCGAGAAAAATAAATGCAGTAACTTTGACCGATTTTTTGAAGGAAAGATATCAAAGTACGGCTGTTGTATTGGGAAGTTCACTGGGAATCATTCTCTTTATCAGCGCATATATGGTAGCCCAATTTGTGGGCGGGGCCAGAATTTTAGAATCCATTACAGGCCTTCCGTATAAAGCTGGCTTAATTATTTTTGGATTAACGGTTGTCGTCTATACAGTTTACGGTGGATTTAGAGCAGTAGCATTGACCGATGCCATTCAGGGTGTGATCATGATACTCGGCGGTATTTTACTTTGGATTTTCTTCCTGGTGAAAACAGAAGGGTTTAGCGGTCTTATTGGCAAGCTCGTTGCAGAACATCCTGAAATGGTGGAACTGCCAGGACCCGCTGGAGCTACTCCGGCAATGCTGTTTTCTTATTTTATACTTTTGGGAATTGCAGGCATCGGTCTCCCTCACGCATCCGTCAGGGGCATGACTTTCAAAAATACAGATGCGATGCATAAATCCATTATTTATAGTGGATTTGTAATGGCTTTATTTACGATTTTCTTCGTTACGATTGGCCCTTTTGTAAAAGTCCTTTATCCAAATCTTGAGGTAGCAGATATGGCACTTCCTACACTTGTTTTGGACATAATGCCTGGTTGGGTGGCAGGGATCGTCTTGGCAGCTCCGTTGGCAGCAATTATGTCTACAGTAGATTCTATGCTGCTAGTAACAAGTTCTTCAGTTGTAAAAGATATTTATTTAAACTATATCAACCCAAAGGCAAGTGATAGACAGATTGCAAAATTGTCTTATTTCACAACAATTGCTATTGGGGTTGGAGTTGTATTATTTGCCTTGACTCCGCCGGAGTATCTGCAATTTATCGTTATTTATGCAATTGGAGGATTGGAAGCGACGTTTTTTGCACCGATTGTTTTTGGTCTTTACTGGAAGCGGGCAAATAATTGGGGGGCACTGGCATCCATGTATTCCGGTCTTCTTGGATACATTATTTTGGGAGAGTTTTTCCCAAATTCATTCGGAATGCAGACCATCGTAACCGCTACAGCACTTTCCATTTTGATGATGATTGTAGTAAGTTATTTGACGCCGGAACCCTCTCGAAGCGTGATTCAGAAATTTTGGGGCAAAACTGTTGGAAATGCAACTTTTAAAGAAAAGACAATCGCAGAAAAATAGGATGTCGAAGGGAAATTCTTTATGAATAAACTCAGAACAAGAATACGTCAGCAGTATAAGGGCTTAACCAAGGGACAACAAAGGATTGCCAAATATTTAATGGATCATATCGAGGAGGTGGCTTTCCATACAGCGAAAGAACTGGGAGAACTTACGGGAACTAGTGAGACAACAGTGATCCGGCTCAGTTATACGCTTGGCTTTACGGGCTATAGTGAATTGCAGAAACTAATTCAAGACCATATCCTGTTAAAACAACAAAGTGATGCATTGGCAAGATATCGGGATTCCGCAAGTATGTTAAGTGACAGAAAAAGCTGGATTCAGGATACGATTAAAGAAGATATGGATTTTATTCAAAAAACGATGCATGCCATTGATGAACAGTTATTGGAACATATTGTTGAAAAAATACTGGACACAGAAAACATTTTTATTGCCGGGGCAAGAAGCTCCTTTGCGCCGGCAAGCTGGCTGCACTTCTGTCTGAATATTGTAAAGGGAAATACACATCTATATCGGGGAAATATGGACGATGCCATTTATTATATTTCACAACTGACAGATAAAAGTCTTGTTATTGCTTTTTCCTTTCCGAGATATGCTGATGAGACTGTTTCTTTTGTCAAAGCCGCAAAGAAAAAAGAGGCATCATTATTGGCGATCACAGATCATGAGTTATCCCCGATTGGATTCATTGCAGATTATCTATTAAAAGTGAAAACCTCTATTCCAACTGCTTTAAAAGGAATGCCTGTTATTTTTTCTGTTCTGAATGTAATCGTAAATGGCATAGCTGTTCATGATTTTGAAAATGTACAAAAGCGAATCGGCAAATATGATCATATAAGCAAAGAATCAGGCTTGTTTCCTTTTGCGAAAAAAATAAACGTGAATGAGTGAACGGTATTGAGTACTAACACGTATGAACGGTTTTCTTTTAACCAAAAAGCTTCTTAAGAGTCAGAAACAGATTGCGACAGGGAGGAAGGCAAATGTTTGATGTAATCATTAAAAATGGAAAAATTTATGACGGTACAGAAAACCCATGGACAAAGTCCGACATTGGCGTGAAAGACGGAATCATCCAAAAAATGGGGGATTTAAGCGGCCAAGCTGCCTATAAAGTCATTGATGCTGATCAAATGGCAGTTAGTCCGGGGTTTATTGATACACATGTTCACTCTGACCTTCTTTGCACAAAACCGGAGATTCATAAAATAAAAGTTTTACAAGGTGTAACAACTGAGTTGTTTGGCCAGGATGGCATTTCAGTGGCACCAGTATCAGAGGAAACAAAACCTCTTTGGCAAAAGCAACTGAAAGGATTGAACGGTGACATAGGTGACTGGCCGTGGAACACGATTGAAGAATATCTCGCTTTTTTAGACAAAGCAGAGATTAACAATAATGCGGTTTACTTGGTTCCTCATGGTGCTGTCAGAACCCTTGTTATGGGATTTGAAGGGCGAAAAGCCACCCGGGACGAAATGGAAAAAATGAGGAGATTGGTAGAAGAAGGGATGGAGCAGGGAGCAGCAGGTCTTTCTTCCGGCCTCATTTATCCCCCTAACCTTTATTCGTGCAAAGAAGAGTTGATAGAGATATGCAAGGGGGCAGCAAAATATGATGGTTGCTTTGTCGTTCATATACGGAATGAAAGCAATGCGATATTGGAGGCACTTGATGAAGTGATAGATGTGGCCCGGCAATCCGGGGTGAGGCTGCATGTATCCCACTTTAAAGTAGGCGGTATCGTTAATCGTGAAAAATACGATCAGGCTTTGAGGAAATTCGACCAGGCAAGGGAAGAAGGTATTGAGGTCACTTTTGACCAATATCCCTATACTGCGGGATCAACCGTATTTCATGCGCTGCTGCCACCGTGGATGCACTCCGGGGGAACGGAAGAGCTGCTTCTAAAATTAAGGGATCCCGAAGTTCAAAAAAAGATAAAAACAGATCTGGAAACAAAAGTCGATTTTGAAAACTGGGTTTTGAATTGTGGATGGGAAAATATCGTTCTTACTTCCGTCACCACGGACGCCAACCGTTGGGCTGAAGGCAAAAATATGCTGCAAATTTCTGAAGAACTGGGCATGGAACCTGCAGATGCCGCTTTTAAATTAATGCTTGAAGAAAATGCCGGGATTACGATGCTCATCCATTGGGGGATGGAGGAAGATATTATTTCTGCCATGCAGCATCCTCTTCAAATCGTCGGTTCAGATGGCATTTTTGGCGGCAAACCACATCCGAGATTATATGGGACTTATCCACGGGTATTGGGTCACTTTGTGAGGGACAAAAAAGCCATGTCATTAGAGGAAGCGGTCCGTAAAATGACCGGTGCCCCTGCACAGTTATTGAGATTAAAAGATAGAGGATTCATAAAAGAAGGTTATGCTGCGGACATCGTGGTATTTGATCCGGAAACCGTAAAAGATGAAGCCACCTATGAAGATCCTCTTCAGGAACCTACCGGGATCTGTTATGTTTTGGTGAATGGTGCATTAGCCGTTGAAAATGGCCGGTATACAGGGAAAACAGACGGAAAGGTATTAAGGCGGGAGAAAAGCCATGTGGAAAACATATCCATGTAAACATCCCGGAATATGAAGAACGATCAATAGTTGTTCAATACCGGATCATTTGCCGATTTTATACAAATCGTAAAAAAATTGCTGCAACCGGGAGGGGAAAAGATGAAAATAGCGATTGGACAAGTGGCCCATGAGACAAATACGTTTGCCAGCACGCCAACAACTGTGGAAACGTTTAAAAGGTGGGAATGGTGTTATGGAAAAGATATCATTCATACACATAAAGGTGTACAAGATTATCTGGGCGGGATGATTTATGAGAGTGAACAACAACAAATAGAGTTGATTCCTGTATTTTCTGCTTTTGCCTATCCTTCAGGAATAATTACCAAGGAAACATATACCTCTTTGGAACGGGAACTCTTTCAGTCCGTCAAATCAGCGGGGAATTTAGATGCCGTATGCCTTGCAATGCATGGAGCCGGGGTCGCGGAGAACACGGAAGATCTGGAAGGGTCGCTGCTTAAAGCGCTTCGGGCAGAAATTGGCTATGATATACCGATTGTTGTCACGCTCGATTTACACGGCAATATAACACAAACGATGGTTTCGGAGGCAGATTTACTTTTAGGGGTAAACTTTTATCCGCATACTGATTCTTTTGACCGCGGAAGAGAAGCAATTGATTTGGCCAAAAAAATGGTGTCAAAAAGCATTTCTCCGGTCATGTATTTAGAGAGTCTGCCTTTAATCATTCCAACGTCCACGACAAACAAATTTCCGGCAAAAGAGATCAATGAGGCATGCTGGAAATACGAAGAAGACGAGTCTGTCATAGATTGCACCTTTTTTCACGGCTTTCCATACACGGATATTTCCAAAGTAGGTGTATCTGTCCTTGTAACAGCGGATGGTGATGAAACGAAGGCCAAACTCATTGCAGAAAAAGTAGGTACGATGATTTGGGATATCCGCGATGAATTTATTCCGAATATCTTATCCCCGGCTGAAGGCATTGAAAGGGCTCTTCAAATGGAAGGCGGACCGATAATCATCAATGAAACTTCCGACAATCCGGGCGGGGGAACACCAGGAGATGGTACATACTTATTAAAGGCGATGATCGATGCTCAATTAACCGATAGCTGCTTCGGGTATATTTACGATCCAGAAGTGGCAAATAAAGCCCATCAAGCCGGAGTCGGTGCCAATATTCACGTTAGGCTGGGAGGCAAAACAGATAACCTCCATGGGGAACCTTTAGAAATCAATGCGTATGTAAAATCACTTACTGACGGGGTTTTTTGCCAATCATCGCCTATGTGGAGGGGATTAAAAAACAACTTGGACAAATCCGCCAGATTAGTTGTTGGAGGACTGGATATCATTGTCTGTTCCGTTAAATCTCAAGTTTTAGACGAACAAATATTTTTACTTCATGGAATAGACGTAACGAAATATAAAATTGTTGCCTTAAAGTCAAGCCAACACTTCAGAGCAGCCTTTGAACCAATTGGCCGGGAAATTATTACTGTAGATTCACCCGGATTAACAACACTCAATTTCACCACCTTTGATTATAAAAAATTAAAAAGGCCGATATATCCGCTGGATTATTTTGAAAGAAAAATTAACGCCGAAATGGCAGAAGTGTGAGGCGGGCAAAGCAAGTTTCCTCTAAAATGGCGGACGATTAACTCATTCTGCCAGCATGGCTTTCTGCTTCGTTGATGAGGGGATGTTCGTAGTCACTGGAAATGACGACGGGCATCTCTTTTTTATCAGATGTATTCAATAATGAAGGTATGTCATGCGTCAATATTTTTTTATATCAATCAACTTAAATCACTCACACACCAGCAGCATATCTTCTGAAAACACGCAAGCCCCATTTGATGTAATTCTTCTTAAAGTACTTTTCGTGAGTATGTTTCCAATATCGTATGTCCTGTGGTGAATGATTGAATAATCGCTTCCATGGAATATAAGGAAAAGACTCTCCGTATACTGCCCGTTAAATGTTCTCAATTTGAACATACCGCCCCTCATAGAAAAGACATGTTACGTTTCTCGCATAGCATGTATTCATAAGCGGTAAATTGGTAACACGGATTACCGATGAAGAAAAAGATTTGTTTCATGCCTACTCATTGCCCGGCAATGTTTGGGAAATGAAGCATGCGCTTGAATCAGCGATGAGTATATGGATGGGTACGAAATCCGTCAAGACCATATAACTAAAAAACATATGACCAATAGATTGACAGTAAGCATTTGCAGCCATTTAGAGGCCTTGATGGAAACGGAGGCATTGAGAAAAAAAGATGGAAATATACAAGGGCTGCGAAATAGTTGGATATTCCTGCTAATTTTCAATAAAAGACGACAAAAATAATGGATGGAAAAGCAATCTGCTGAATATTGGCAGATTTTGCTTTGTTCGGATAAAAAATTTATAATATTAAATAAAATGAAAAGCCTTTTAAAAAATCATTTCATTGGCATGAAACTTGCGATATTAATATTTAACTGTCGCAAAGAGTCAACGATTATTGTAAACGATACTACCTTCATCTGGAAAATATTATGAGCTAAACTAACATGAGTCGTAAAATGATGAAACTGGGAGTGATTCAGTCTTGAAAAAAGTTCCATTTAAAAAAATGCATGGCTGCGGTAATGATTTCATTATTATTGATAATCGGGAATCTATAATGAAAAGTTTTGAGCTTTCCCGTTTTGTCAAGTCAGCTTGCACCAGAAGGTTCCACATTGGGGCGGATGGTCTCATGTTTTTGGAAAAATCCAATATAGCAGACTTTAAAATGAGATACTTCAATTCAGACGGCAGTGAAGGGGAAATGTGCGGAAACGGAGCGCGCTGTATCGTGAAGTATGCCTATTTAATGGAGATAGGCAGGGATGTGATGACATTTGAAACGTTAAATGGTATTTACGAAGGAAGAGTACTCAATGAGAATGTCCAAATTAAATTTCCGCCCATACCGATTAAAGATTTCTCTCTCAATCAACCTTTTCCTTTCAATGAAAACGATTTCTTCTATCATTTTGCTTGGGTAGGCGTACCTCATACGGTATTTATTGAAAGGAATATTGACCAAAAACAGGATGAAGATTTTATTCAATGGGCCAGAAAGATTAGATACAATCCAGCCATCTGTACAAGTGGAACGAATGTAAACTTAATTGAAATAGTTGATAAAAACCAAATAAAGATGAGAACTTATGAACGTGGAGTGGAAGATGAGACGTTTGCCTGTGGTTCTGGTGCAACCGCTTCGGCAATTATTTCAGGTTTGTTGGGCAATGTATCTTCTCCTGTGAAAGTTCATACCAAAGGAGGCGTTTTGACGATTACCTTTCGAATCACAGAAGACGATGTTCAAGATATATTTTTGGAAGGAAATGCGGTTGTTGTTGCTGAGGGAGAACTTCTGTCAGAAGCATCGGTCAGTGTATAAAGTGGAAAGGGAGAGGATGGATCAGACATGTATTTACACGGGACATCTAAGATTAATAAACAGGGTCATTTAAAAATCGGCGGTTATGATGGAATAGAATTGACGAAACAATACAGTAATTTGCTTATCAAAGATCTAAAGCTCCCAATCGTTTAACCAGGAGATATTCTTGCTGTTTCATGCACAGGTGCTTATGGGTTTGCTATGTCAAACAATGATAACCGAATTCCACCAGCAGTTGTATTGCTCAGAACGGGCTGTCTGAAACTTCAGTTCAACGAGAAACCTATGAAGATATCATGAAAAGAGACCGATTATCTCACCGTATTACAATATCGTTTTTGCTTATTTTAAAAAAAACATGTAATCAGAATATTAAATGAAGTGAAACCTGCATTTATATTAAATCAAATAGACTGGAAGCTAACAAACATAGGGGGTAACGACTTTGGCAAAAAAATTAAAAGCTTATCAATTTCCATTAATTCTTCTTTCCGCAATTATTATCGGCTCCATTATCGGCCTGATTTTTGGTGAAAAGGCTGGTGTCATTCGGCCGCTTGGAGACTTGTTTATCAATCTACTTTTCATGGTCGTTGTTCCACTTGTTTTCTTTTCTATTTCATCGGCTGTAGCCAACATGGATAGCATGCGCCGGCTTGGTAAAATCATGGGATCGATGATAACCATTTTCGTCATTACTGGTATTATTGCTTCTGTTACGATGGTTGTTGCAACGATTATTTTTCCGATGGGGTCTGGTGTTGATATCCCTTTGGAAACTCCGAAAAACGTAGAAACGGTTACACTTTCAGAGCAACTTGTAAACACTTTCACCGTTCCGGATTTTGTTGAACTGTTTTCACGTCAAAACATGCTTGCTCTCATTGTATTTTCTGTCCTCATTGGAATCGCAACAGGGTTAACCGGTGATGTTGGCAAACCGTTTGCCAGATTTCTAGAAAGTGGATCTGAAATATTTATGAAGGTCATTCAAATCATTATGTATTATGCACCAATCGGCTTAGGAGCTTATTTCGCTGCATTGATAGGAGATATGGGCGCGGATTTGATTGGTGATTACGCTCAAGCATTCCTCCTTTATTATCCGGTTGCCATTCTTTACTTTGCTATTGGATTTACACTTTATGCATATCTTGCAGGGGGAAAAAAGGGGGTTGCCCGTTTTTGGAAAAATATCCTTACCCCAGCAGCAACGGCATTGGGAACTGGAAGCAGCTTTGCCACATTGCCGGTAAACTTACAAGCTGCCAAAAACATAGGCGTTCCGAAAGATATCCGGGAAACCGTATTACCTCTTGGAGCAACCATTCATATGGATGGATCCTGTCTGTCAGCGATCCTTAAAATTGCTTTTGTTTTTGGTGTGTTTAACATGGATTATAGCGGAATCAATACGTTTCTAACCGCTATTGCGATTTCCTTATTGTCCGGTGTGGTGATGAGTGGCATTCCTGGCGGGGGCTTCATTGGAGAAATGGTGATTGTTACTTTCTATGGCTTGCCGATACAAGCATTGCCCATTATTTCAGCCATCGGTGTCGTCGTCGATCCACCCGCGACAATGGTCAACGCTACTGGGGATACAGTAGCAAGCATGCTTGTCACAAGACAAATAGAAGGAAAGGAATGGATGGACAAAGTAAACGTTGAAGAACAACAACATAGTTTAACCGTATGAGGAAGGAAAAAAGATAATAAAGGCTGATAAAGTTTCAGCCAAGGGAACGTTTTATGTAAGCGAATAATAAATATAAAATTATTTAAATATCACTCTTTCAACCATCATTGTTTATGCTTGAAAAAGCAGGCAAAATGAAACACTACATTTTGAAGTGGCTCCAAAATACTAAGTAACTTCTAAGGCCTGAACTTGGCATTCTCCCGGGCTCAGGCCTTTTCATTTTGCCTTTATCCGTTTGTAGTTATAGTAATAGATATACTTTGTCCAATTTTTGTTTAAAACCATATTCCGCGCTATAGGCATCCAAAATTTCCAAGACGGATTCTCCTGTTGGCCCAAAGCTTTTCCTGCTGCCTCCCATTAAGTCCAAAGGTTTTGAATCAGGGTGAAAACCTGTTATTTGTATTTTAATCTAAAGCGTTTTAATGCACTCTTTGGAGTGGCATAAGGAATTCTTGGTTTGAACTTAACTGCTTGGGCAATCTCTTTTTCCAACTGGTCTCCTTCTTGGAGCAGCTTGTTTGCTTCCATGAATATTTTATCAATGTCTTGGAAACCAGTATTTTTTACTGATTGTTGAATAGCAGTCATTTTAAAATCCCTCCTTATACACTTTGATTATATCATTCACATTCGTGCGTAAAATTCCACTGTCCGCAAGTCGGCTTCACTAAAACCATTTATTGCTTCAAACTGAAGGCATAGCACGCCAAGAATTTGATCATCTACTTTCAAGGGGAATCCTAAAATTGATCCGATCGGTGTGGCTGGCAGTCCTTGATCATTAAACCGTTGGTCACTTGTATCAATCACATTCACTATTTCCGGTTTGCCTTCTCCCAAATATATCCTGCAAAGCCAGCACCTTTATTAAATCTTCTTTTAGCTATTGATTCTGCATTTATTCTCAAGGACTCACTAATTTTTAATTCATCATCATGAACTTTGAATATTTCCATTTTTCAATTGCTTTTGAAGAACAGCTTCAAATATATATTGGATGGAGACTCCAGGCGAATCGTCTATTTAACAGCCGTGACAGTAACAGCAAGTTCAGGGTGGATATTTTTGTAGGAACATTCAATGTGAAGAAAACCGCATGATTGAAGATCTCGTTTAATCTGCTCACCAAATTTTTTTGTTTTGCCAAGTTGAGCATCTTCCTGCCTCGGCTGCATTGTAATAACAATTTACCATTGCCTTGTAAATATTGGCCAGAATATCCAGCTGTTCGTCCCATAACGTATAATTATTCACAGACAGGACTTTATCATATCGATTGGAAGGAAGTCTTTTTTCCTCTATATCTCCAACGAACAAGTTTACTTTTTGTTCGGTAATTTCTTCTTTGAGTTTTTTGCTGGCTAATTCTTTCATATCCTCTGACACATCAATCCCATCTACGACCACTTCTTCGTGGCGGTTCAATAAATAGGCAATGCCATAGCCCGGCCTATAACCGATCTCAAGGACATGTTCCCCCGGCTTGATATTTAACAGATGAACAGCCCATTCGTTCAGATCGCGGTTTTCCAACTCCATTATTTTACCGGCTATTTTACCGATGATCCCGTGCGGCTCTTTAAAGTTTTCTTTGATCGACTCAAACAATATTTTTCTCCTCCTTGTCCTTCATCAACAGCTACCTTTTACAAGGAAATAATCACCCTTTATTTTCCCGAAAAAGCGTGCAGCCAAACGACAACTACAAACATGGAGTTAGACGTTCATGCCGCTTCCGCGGCACCATCAGCAGGATGAAAATGGATCAACGTCGAAGTATATTTTTACGGC
>NZ_JBFEGN010000071.1:0-20803 GCF_047228825.1 Siminovitchia jepli | reverse complement strand
TCTAATATATGAACTTGAAAAATCTCCGTTTTGAGGAATAGTTCTACGACATAGCGGGGACCTTTTTTCGCCATATTTACCCGGACCTCCGAACATACATTCTACATTAATGATACAATATTTAAAAAAAATAAAAACAAGAGCCGATTTCTTTTTTAAACCTATGTTTCTGACATTCATCCCGGCATTGAAATGCCGGGCCTTCTGCCAGTCGTTCGTAAATACAAAAAGTTCGACAAACGGGGCTGTTTGGGAGGTCAGTGAAAACCGGCTTTCCAACAGCCCCGTCTACATTTCCTATTCTGCCTGAATTTTTTTCTAGTGCTTCATCTTTTTTCGGAGGTCACTCTTAAAGATGTTCGGTGCTTCTGCAGAAATCATATAAAAAAATGACATTTGCCTTGCGGAGGTTTTCGGTCCATTGAAGCAGGAGGTCGTATCAACCCCTCAAGGAATCAGACCAATTTTGCCCAAAATCATATTTTTATCCAATTATTTTGGGTGAAATTGACCTTGAAGTTTATAAAAATTCATGTTGGGTATTTCAGTGATGCTGGTTTCATTCTTTAATGAAGCGATAGTATATTTTGTCCGTGACGGCATAACCTATATTGACAAAATATACAGAGGGTGAAAAAATGCTCCATGAAACATTGTTGGCTTATATCGTTTCTTTTTCTTCTTTGCATTAGTTTTGGCATAATGAAAATTGAAACGCAAACTGTACAATCACAAACTCATCACTCTTCCCATCAAGAGCAGGCACAGACTGTTTCCCGAACTTTGCATTTGGCGGATCAACCTGTTGCCCAACCCGGTTCAGCAAATTTAAGAAATAAATACCAAAATACATTTCTAATGAGGGGGCCTGGAACGAAGCGAGAAGTCGCTTTGACTTTCGATGATGCGCCCGATGACATCTTTACACCAAAAATATTGGATATTTTGAAAGAAAAGGAAGCCAAAGCGACATTTTTTCTTGTCGGGTTTCGAATTGAAAAGTATCCGGATATTGTAAAGCGAATCGTACAGGAAGGGCATGCCATTGGCAACCATTCGTACAACCACCCGAATTTTATAAATCTCAGTGAGGCGGATTTCCGGGATCAAATCAGAAGAACAGATCAGCTCATCCGCTCATCCACCGGATTTACGCCAAATATTATCAGGCCGCCCTATGGTAATATAAGCGAAAGCCAGATTAAATGGCTGGCAGCCCAAAAGAAGATCATCGTCAACTGGGACGTGGACTCTCTGGATTGGAAAGGAATTGATGCCAAACAAGTAACAAGCAATATTCTCCCCAATGTGAACCCTGGCTCTATTGTTTTACAACATTCGGGAACTGGAGAAGGCGGGGATTTGTCAGGAACAGTCCATGCTCTGCCCGACATAATTGACGAATTGAGAAAAAAAGGATACAAGCTGGTCACGGTACAGGAAATGCTTGATATGGATCCTGCCTTTTAAGAAGTTGAATGGGATTCGGCAATGTTTGGAAACGTCCAAACGCATATTTTATCATGGATGTAAAATGGCTCCATTCGTAATGCAGTCCCAATTGGGTTGAGCCAGCGAAATGACGGTCAAGGAGCTGCTTTTGTTCATGATTGTCTACTACAAAATTTACAGTAACAGCGAGAAAAAATGATCATTTTTTCTCGCTGTTAAAAACACGAAATCCCGGATGACCGGATCAGTTGCTTATTTCCAATACATAGCCCGTTTGTTTTTCTATGATTTCTCTGACTTTTTTCTTTTCTTCCGTACCGGGCTGCTCCGCCAGTTTCACCGCCACTGTTTTACGATCGATTAGAATGGACGGATTTTTCATGGGCACCCAGTCTAAAGGAAGAGATTCCAAGGTGATCCGGATGATTTCGTTTTGCTTCGGGTGTTTGTTATAGGTTACCGGTCTTCCAATACGCCAGGAAAGTTCTTCTAAATCCAATTCATGGCGTGCGGCAATTTCGGGAGATATGAAATGGACCTCAACCACTTCTTGTTTAATGCCGACTTTATAGATGTGAATCCCCCTGTCTTCGGCCCAACGCTTTGTTTCCGCAATCGCTTCGTTGTTTTCCATTCTTTTTGGCGCGTTTACGGCTTGAAAAATATGTTCCTCTCGCGATGCCGCTCCATGATTTTGATGGTTTTTGAATAATAGTTGATAACCGGTTGTTTCTTCAAAAATCGCAATGAACTTTTCAGCTTCATCCGGTTGTTCCACAGGCAAGGAAACGGCCCGTTCATGAAGATGGATGGAGGGAGTTCCGACCTTTGATCCGAATAAATCCAAGACAAGTTTCTGCAATAAATCCTGGCGGACAGAATCGGAATAGGAGACATCCCATCCGGTTTCCCTTTTCAGCAAATCAGCCAATTCATTTCTTGCGTCGGTTTTTACAGCATCCGGAAAGTCAAAGTAAATGGTCAGCCGCTCATTCTCCGTTCCCAAATCATTGATGCCGCAGCGGACAAAGCGGGGATGTCCTTCCAAAAGGCCTTTTGCCTTTTCAATAGCGGCTGCCGGATTCATTTTCATCGCCTGTATGGGCAGATTGAGCTTTTCAAGTTTGCTTTTGGCCTTTTCATCGATGATATAGACGGCCGTTCCCTGTCCCGGCCCACTTTTATTTTCTGGTGGCAAGCTTTGGAGCGCCAGAGTAATCGCCAATTTTTCCATTATATCAGCCGGTTTTAATACATCAAAAATACCGGCTATGGATAATTGTTTTTCCGGTAGCTCCCTCCACCTTATTTTTTCAAGAATAGGGAGTGAGAAATGAAACACTTTATTGGCTGCAGCTGTCAATTCATCAATCGGTCCGTTCCAGGGCCCCACAAATTCCGCAACTTGATGAAGCTGCAATCTTAACGGCTTTCCTTTCAATGTCTGGCAAATGAGTGCATTCGTCTTCGGATGGATCCCCGTGCAGATTGCCGGATTCAGGCTCTGCCCATCTTCAGATTGATAAAGCAAGAGATGGCCTATTTTTTCTTTTAAATCATCTTTTGCATCTGAGGCATGAGTTCGTTTTCCTTTGATTCCTTTCCCGGATGACCGTTTTTCGAAAGGATACGATTCACCATTTTCCACAAGAATGGGCTTAAACCTTGGATCAATAATTTCCCCAAGCCGGCTTCTTGCCTCATCATCCCCATGAACCAATAATGTATAGGTCGGTTTCATTGACTGGATAAACCGGTTCATTTCATTGGCGTCGGCGTGTGCCGACAAGCCGTATTTACCAAAACGGCATTTGACTTCATAACAGGTACCGTTTAATTCAAGCGTCTGTTCCAGGCCATCGGCCAAGTCGAGCAATTTCTTTCCGGGACTCTCTTCATCTTGGTAGCCGGTAATGAAAATGGCATTTTTTTCTCCCGCAACGAGTTGTTCTGCATACCAGGAGCTCGCGCCTCCCGTTAACATCCCGGATGATGCCACAATGCAGCCGGGTTTCCCTTTGAGGATGGCTTCGCGTTCCTTCGGATCGACAGCCTTGCATCTTCCTTCCGTTAAAAATGCATCTCCATTTCGCCTGATCCGATATGCTACGGGTCCTTTCAAGTAATGCGGATAGTTTTTGTAAATCCTGCTGATGGGCGTCACAAGCCCGTCTACATAAATGGGAAATTCGGGGATAAGCCCTTTATCCATATAATCTTGCAAAATAAGGAGCACTTCCTGTGCCCGTCCGAGCGCAAAAGCGGGGATAAGAGCGAATCCTCCGCCCGAAACCACTTCGGATACATGATCCGCAAGGCGCTTTTCTTCCGTATTCCGGTCAGTATGCACCCTGTTTCCGTACGTAGACTCCATCACCACGATATCAGGATTCATGCCGCGGGGGACTACGGCACCCGGAATCGTCCTGCCCGCTTTAAAACTCAAATCACCAGTCACGAGCAGGCTTTCTCCATCTCCTTCGATCAAATACATGACGGCACCCAAAATATGCCCTGCCCTGTAACTTTTAATGGTCGCATTGCCGATTTTTAATATACCGCTTGCCGGAAAATGAAGTAATGAATCCAGTAACTGATTCACCTGTCCGATTGTGTAAGGAGGTAAACTGTCGGTTGCTTTTGATCGTTGTTCCATAATTTTATAAGCATCTCTCATCATCACCCTCATTAAATCCACCGTCGGTGGTGTCGCATAAACTGGAACTTCCGGATACAGCGAATGGACAATGGGCAGTGCACCGATATGATCGGCATGCGCATGGGTCACCAGAATGCAGTCGGGGCTGCTCAACCCATCCAACATTCCAAGAGCCGGAAGCAAATCATCTCCATGCATCCGCATGCCGGCATCAATCAATAAATTAGCATTTCCGATTTCAATATGTAAACAGGAAGCCCCAACCTCGCTTCCCCCGCCTAAAACACTCACTTTCATTTTTTATCGCCCTCTCTATAAAAAAGCTTCTTTAAGGAGATTGTATCATGAATGCTAACATTGTGAAGCATACCTTTTTTATTTGAAGACAAGCTGCAAGATGAAGTGTTTTTGATTTTGGGTGAATCCGAAAGCATAGGAAACCGTAATACCCCCTTTGAAGCCGAAGAACCTCTGTCAGCTACACACTTCCTCCACTTCGCATTAAGAACGATGCGCTTCCAAGCGCCCAAATAAGAAATGCGCAAGTACCTTTCTTAGAAGTAAGAGGGGGGAGGTTGGCTGGAATACAAAAAGCTGCCAAAATGGCAGCTTATTATTCATATTGATCCAATAGGATTCAGCTACCGCTTACATTTAATTTCAAAGCAATCCTGAAAACATAGATTCCGGAAACAGCCAATAGCATCCCTGCTGCAATGAAAACCAACTGCACACTCACAAGCTCGGCGAGGGTCCCAAACACCAGTGTCGAGATTCCGAAGAAAAACGAAATGAGGGCATGCTGGGCGCTGTATATTTTGGGAAGTTGTTCTACAGAGACATTTTTTTGCAAACTCGTATTGATCACTATTCCTTTTATTTGGTCAAGAAATCCGCTGCAGGCTACTAAAATGAGTGCCAGCCATGCAATATTATTCACGCCAAACCATGCCGTCAAAACAGCTATCCCAATTGAAGAAGTGATGAGGACTTTTTTCATGTTCCGCTCTACAAATAGTGCAAATATTGAGCAAAACAAGCCCCCAGCGATTAATCCTGCAAAAAAGAAAGCGTTAATATATCCCCAATATGCTTCTGTTACGCTCAACATTTCGGTTACAAAAACATAAAGGATTGCGGCAACCCAAACGACATTGGCAATCGCCTCCAATAAAATGACAACGTGAATCGTTCTAATTAGCGGATTTCTCCATATGATCAACCATCCTTCTTTTATTTCTTCCCCCTTTTGTAATTTCCGGGGTTTCAGCGGTGTTTCATCCGTAATTCCCTTCATCATCATAGTGGAAAAAGCAAACAAGACGAAAGTCAGCCAAATGATATTTTGCCCATTTATGATGGCGACGAGAATTCCCCCGAGCGCCCATCCACCGAGCTGGGTCGTTTCGTTAATCACCGCCATAAAGCTGTTCGCCTTTACGAATTCCGTCCGCCCCACTAATCTCGGAATCAATGCTTTCGTTGCCGGCGCCGCCCAGCCATCCAAAAAAGCAATGATAAAGATACATATAAAAATGGGCAAAATATTCGGATCCGCTTTAAAACCAACCCACACCGAAATTCCGAACAACACAATCGTTTTATAAAACTGGGAGCCGGCCAAAAGAGATGTTAAGCGATATCGATTTAATAATATCGGCGAAACCATTCCGCTTACAAAACGGCCAAACGTGTTGAGAAATGGCAGCATGGCCAAATAAAACGCCGATCCTTTTGCAGCATATAAAATGGAAATCAAACCGACAATATAAAATACATCGCCCAAATTGGCAAATAACTGGCCCATCCATAACAACCTAAAATTTTTACTTTTCATCTTACCGCCCCTTTTATCATTTATTTGATTTGATAAAAAAGGCAGTTGTTTACACTGGAAAGGCTCGCCTCCCCTCTGTCGTTTTTAACCATGGCAACCGCTAACACTGTTATCTTTTAATAAAACATTGCGGGCAGCAAGATGAAAAATATTCATTACTCTCCCAATAATTCTTTATTTTTATTATAGCAAGCTGGCACCTTTATTCCATATATGACATCCTCCCAAACGTTTCTTCTCGTAAAGAAGCTCGAAAATATTCCAAAAAGAGATATCCAATTTTTTCTCATCCAACGGATTGATCTCTACATACCAGGCCCCATGCGAGAAGTTCAGGTTCTGTAGCGTCCAATTTTGAACGCCAAAGACCAGTCGAACACCAAAAGCGGCCTTTCACTACCTCCCCTTTCTTTGCAGGGATGTATGGAGCCGCAATCCCTTAATGCCATTCCCTTATTTGACACTTATTGATGTAAGGGTGACATCCTGACCAGGAACGTCGTGTGCATGGAGATGTTTTGCCAAATCAACCGTAAATCCCTGCGGCAGGATACCTCTTGTTGCGAAACAAACAAAAGAGACACATTTTAAAGCAATTTTGGGAGCCTGCAGCTACAAGTGAATGATTCCCGCAATGCCCATTGTCTGGATCATTTCCCTTATATATGATGGTGAGTGGGTGAAGATACCTTTTATACGTCAATGCTTTGCCGTTAAATCTAAAATCCAAGGATATAAATCAACGATCCGCATGTGGCGCGGTTTTGACTCCGTACCCGTAACGATCATCGGAACCAATGAGTCCTGCTTATGCAGCGAGCCGTGTGCCGCTCCACCCGGGTGAATTGGCGTCCCCTCACCCTGAAATTCAAATCCGGGTTTCGCATCAACAATGATATAATTTCCGGAATGTGAATGTAATGAACTATAGAGACGCGCCAATGCATCGGGGTATATTCCGTAGTCAATAAATTGATTTTGAACCGAAAGATCCAAAACAGTATGGTCTCCCTTTAATTCCCAAGACTGTCCGTATTGGTCCCTAAAACGCCCATTGGGGTGAAACGTAAAATTTTCCTTATGGCCGCTTGCCGCAACATGTGCATCATCCCCGTCTTTCCATGCAAGAAAACCAATTCTTTCGTCCTTTTGAAGTTTTTTTACGATTTCCTCCGGTGTTAACGTTTCATCCAAAATGTAAATAAAGGCCATTCTTTCATTGTACCCCAGGACAATTTGGTCATCCTTCTTCACCTGTTCTGTCACTTTGTGTATTTGATAAGCATCCAGCATTTCAGTCAACTGAATGAGCGCTTTGTCCTTGTCATTTCCCACTTCAGCTTGTCCGCTGTCCCCCATGACAATCCAGATGGCAGCATTTACTGCTTCGTCCCACGATTCATATGTGTTCAAAACTTCCTGAAGCTGCTTGTCCGTCTTTTCAATGGCGGCGATGTGATCCTTTGGGCCATTTTTGTGGACTTTTTGGTCAAGTTCCGGAAAATAGGCAATCGTAAAAACAGGCAGCTTCTCATTTTGAATAAGATGCTTTAATTCCTCGGCTGAGAATTTATCATTAAATCCAAACTGTTCCCACGGATCATTATGCTGATCATTTTTTGGACTGAATTGTGCAAGCATACCGTAGGAAAACAATGCAGGTGTTTCAATTTTTAATTTGTCCGGCGCAATGTTCAACTTTGATGCCACTTTAGGAAGGTTGAGTGTCTTCTTTTCATCTCCCCGATATACGAGTGCATTAATAGATGCGCTTTGCAGCCCTTTCGCCGCCAACGTTTCATGAATGGTCTTGACATCACGGCTTAAGTGGGTATGGTTCAAATGATAAAAATTATCCTCGGCCACTTCCTTAATTCCAAGCTTAAACACTTCTTCCTTGGCGCTTCCATAATTGACGAGCCGCTTTTCTTTTTCGTCATACCAAACGAGGCCAGGAACCCGGTGTTTATCTGAATACGTTCCCGTTAATAATGTGCTGTCAATCGTTACCGACATAGTGGGATAGCTGCTCACCACATCCGGATAAAAGCGGCCATGCTCCATAAAAAACTGAAGCGCCGGTGCACGGCCATTTTTCACTGCTTGCTGCAATGGTTCATTCATCAGGGAATCAATCATCAGTAAAATAACGGGCTTCCCTGTTTGTGTAATCTGTTTCCGATCCAAAGATTGCCGATTGGGTTTCATTCCTTTTATGAACAGGATCAGCAGTAAAATAATTATAATCGCGCTGATGAAATACATCATTTTCTTCATCCTTTTTTCATTTCCTTTTCATAATCAATTATTGTTTCCATAACAGCTGAATAATGCATCCTTGGACATAAATAAATACATGGGGGATGGAACTTCTTTTCGCAATGAGTTTGTTGAAGAGAGAAGATAAATCGGAAGAAGAGAAACTTTTTTGAAATCCTTATAAAGCGGACTAACGATTGGGTGGGGTTCAAACCCCAATTTTTTACATCCTTTATAAAGCATTGTAATGCCAATCAGTCCTTTAATTTGATCCGCATTTTCCTGAGATTGAATGTAACGGATAACGGACGGAAGTGATTCCTTGACGCCTTGGTAAATCAGGAAAGCTTTTCTGATTTCACTATCACACCACTCCATTTGCTGTAAAAGCTTTACATTATGCAAATGAATTTTCACAAGTACGTCATTTTTGTTGATAGATGTCCCATCCGATAAAACGATATCCCTGCCTTTGTATTTTGTTAAACGGACACGTAATATCGATTTTTTTCCACATTCTTTTTGAATATACTTTAGCCGTGTAAATTGAAAATATATCGGATCGATAAAATTCCATGCCGAAAGGCAATATTTTCTCATTCTGATGCCCATGACAGTTCCCCTCGTAACGATTTTTAACCTCTCTTATTTTGCATTTGAACCTGTTTGAATATAAGTGGAAAAATAAGTCTCGTGAATGAAATGATGAACTTCATACAATAATTTCCAAACGAAATCATTCAGAAAAGGTGAAGACTTTGAAGATCAGGGCAATGACATTTAACATTCATCATGGCAAGGGAACGGATAAAAAAGCGGATCTTGGGAGAATTGCCGAGGTCATTGCTTTTTGCAATGCCGATATTATTGGCCTTAATGAGGTTGACCGCTATTTTTCAAAACGGAGTCTTTTGGAAGATCAAGCGGCTTGGCTGGCAAATGAACTTGGGATGGACTATGCTTTTTGCCCATCCGTTCGTAAAAAGCCTAAACATTTGCCAAAAACACGCCTTTTTGGAAATGCCCTTTTGTCGAAATTTCCCATAATCAGCAAAAAGCCCCATTCATTTCAAATACCCGTGATGACCGAAGGGCGATCATTACTGGAGGCAGGGGTTCAGATTGATCAATTATCATTAAAAATTTTGGTCACCCACTTAAGTCTGAATCCAATTCTTCACAGGAGGCAAACGAATTTTATAATAAGCCGGTATCAAAATGATTCCCATCCTGCAATTTTAATGGGAGATTGGAACATGAAACCGGGATCCAAAGGATGGAGAAAAATAACGAAGAAATTCCAGGATGTGTGGGAAGCCGCAGGCAAGGGAGCTGGTTTCACTTATCCTTCCAATCGGCCAAGATCTCGGCTGGACTACATCTTCGCAAGTCACGATCTTGAAATAATACATGCAAAGGCAGTAAACAAAATGCCCGAAGCTTCTGATCATTTGCCTGTAGTGGCAACGTTGTATTATAGAGCTTGAGGATCAAAAGACCCAATATATTTTTAACAGTGGGACCAGTATTAAATGAATTCATGGAAAAAAAGCGGGACAGCCATTTACAAGCCGGTGCTTATCCGCATTCATATTAATAAGTGCGGTCCTGATGAAGTTTTTAACCTTCTTCGGCTCCTAGAACCACTCTATGTGACCCATATAACGTGTTTTCATCATTTTCGGTCACTTTAAGCCATTCTATGTGACCCAAATGATGGGGCTCCAACCTTTTTGGTCACTTAGAGCCGCTCTATGTTACCCATATGACGAATTTTTATCATTTACGGTCACTTAGAACCTTTTTATGTTACCCAAATGAGAAATCTTCACCCTTTTCGGTTACTTGGAACCACTCTATGTGACCGAAGCGACGGATTTTCAACCTTTACGGTCACTTAGAGCCACTCTACGTGACCCCATATAGGGCTAGGCGCTGGGCTGGACAAATTTAAAAAAAGCTAATCGAACATTTGCCGATTAGCTTTTGATTACATTACTCATTTCCTTTTTTCACCCATTCTGCAACGGTGACCGTGCGTTTAGCCTGATGTTTGACGGCTGCTTGGACGTCGTCTGCCATTTTTCCATCTTGGTCTACGGTAACACTTGTACCGTATGGATTTCCCCCTGCTCCAAACAGAACTTGGTCGGTATAGCCAGGTGGTACGATGATTGCACCCCAGTGCATCATGGACGTATATAATGATAATAGAGTCGCTTCTTGGCCGCCATGCGGGTTTTGTGCCGAAGTCATTGCACTGACCACTTTGTTCACTGTTTTACCGGAGGCCCACAGCCCGCCTTGGATGTCGAGGAATTGCTTCATTTGTGAAGGCATGTTTCCAAATCGGGTGGGGACACTGAAAATCATTGCATCTGCCCATTGAATGTCGTCTCCCGTGGCGATCGGAACGTCTTTTGTTTCCTCTACTGTTGCTTTCCACACTTCATTTCTTTCAATAATGGATTCTGGAGCCAGCTCTTGCACTTTCAATATCTTAACATCCGCCCCAGCTTCTTTTGCTCCTTCTTCGGCCCATTTTGCCAGTTGATAATTCGTTCCGCCCATGCTGTAAAAAATCACGGCTAAATTAACGTTTGACAATGTATCCTTCTCCTTTTTTTACGGATTTCGAATCGCTTCATACCATCATCTATTATTTCTTTAATTCCGATTTACATGCACAATTTATAATCTTTATGCCGCCTCCATTGATGGCCCGGATTCTCCCAGTGAAAAACGGTAACGAGCCAAATCTTCTTTCCCGATTTGTTCCAGTCCCATTACGGTGTTTTATCGGGTTGGGCTAAAAAACCGGCCAAAAAACGAGACTGCAATGGAAGAACCCCATTGCAGTCTCGTTTTAAATAAGCCTGATCTCCATTTTCACTTTCTTTTTTTGGAGGCGGGCTTTGTCCGGGTGGTTTGCCATCGGAGCCACCTGATCCGCCGGCCCCCCCTGAAGGAGGGCCATCTTTATTTCCCGGCGGTTGATTTCCCGGATTGCCTTTATCGTTGTTCCCATTGTTTTCTTCACCACCCCCCTTATTGTTTCCGCTATCTCCCTGATGTTCGTTTTGATTATTATTATTCTCTCCAGGCTGTTTATTGTCCTGCCCGGGCTTTTCAGCGCCTGGATTTTCCGGCTTGTTGGTGTCGGGTGGTTTATTATCTTGTTTATCCTCGTTCGGATCAGTCCCCTTTTTCTTTTCCTGTTCTATCTCTTGTTCTTGATTTTCCTCCTGCTTGTTCTCATTCTGCGTTTCTGCTTCTTCCGTGCTTTTGTTCTCGACTTTATTTCTTTTTACAGGTTTATTGAATTTGACCGGAGCCCTTTTCGGTGCAGTCCCTTTGACAAATAATTCGACCCGGTTGCCGATGGACACTTTTTCAACCGAGGATGGCATCGTGAAATCAGGTGTTTCAATTCCTTCGGATACTTCAGACATGATATGTTTGAAAATCAATTTTGCATTGTGGGAGTCCTCTGTACGGACATAGCTTTCCTGTGTGATCTTATCGTAACCCGTCCAGACTGCAGCGGCATAGCGGGTTGTATAGCCGGCGAACCAGGCATCTGTCACTCCCGACCCGTATATATCATCCGGCAGTTCGTTCGTCCCTGTTTTACCGGCCAAAGGAAGACCCGGAATGTCGGCCATCTGTCCTGTCCCTTCCGTCACTACTGTCTTGAGCATATCCGTGATCATGTAAGCAGTATAATCACTCATTGCCCGAACAGGTTTCGGTTGGAGATTTTTTTCCTTGCCATTAGGATAGACAATCTTCCTTACGGTGTGAGGTTCGTTAAAAACACCCTCGTTTCCAAATGCGGCATAGGCTCCCGCCAGTTCGAGAGGCGATATTCCATCTTTAAACCCTCCAATGGCATAGGCTGGAAAAACTTCATCCAACTCGATGCCGAGCTTGCCGGCAAATTTCCTCGCTTCTTCAGCGCCGACTGCCTGCATTGCTTTAATGGCCGGGATATTATACGACCATTGCAATGCCGTCCGCATGGAGACATTTCCATGAAATCGGTTGTTCCAGTTCTTGAAAACCTTGCCGTTCAGCTCAATTGCTTCATCTTTAATTTGTTCATGTGTAGACCATTTTAATGTTTCAATTGCCGGTCCATAGGCCATGATCGGCTTGGCAGTAGAGCCCGGCTGGCGCTTTAAATGAGTGGCATAGTTGAAACCTCTTTGGATATCTTTATCTTCTGAATGACGATTTCCGCCAATCGCCCGTATCTCACCCGTTTTCGTATCCAAAAGCACGACACCCGCTTTGAATTGATCATCGGGATAATCAATATATTCATTGGTCGTCAACACTTTCTCCGTAAATTCCTGTGCTTTTGGATCAAGTGTTGTATAGATTTGCAGTCCCTGCGTAAAAAGCGCCTTCTCATCAATTCCTTTTTCTTTCAGTTCTTCGATTACTTGATCCGTGAAACTGTTATAGGCAGGTTTCCGCTCTTTCTTTGTAAGCTGTTTTGCAACGGAAATGGATTGCGCCTCCTTTTTTTCCTTTTCCGAAATATATCCATGTTTTTCCATTAGAGAAAGGACCGTATTTCTCCTGTTCTCTGCAAGTTCCGGAAACTTGAATGGATTGTAGCCGCTCGGCCTTTGCGGCAACCCTGCCAGCAATGCCGCTTCACTGATGTTCAGATCCTTAACGGATTTTCCGAAATACACTTCTGCGGCCGTGGCGATACCGTAAGCACCTTCGCCAAAATATACTTTATTCAGGTACATCTCCAATATTTCTTTTTTTGTATACTGCCTCTCCAATTTTAAGGCGAGATACGCCTCCTGTACCTTGCGTTCAATGGTTTTTTCAGGGGATAAAAAAGACATCTTGACCAACTGCTGTGTGATCGTACTGCCCCCTTCCGTTCCAAAACCTTCCGTTACATTTGCCTTTACTGCTCCGGCAACCCGCTTGAAATCAATGCCATGATGATCCCAAAACCTGTTATCCTCAACGGAAAGGAACGCATTTTGCACTTTTTTTGGAACTTGGTCCAAAGGGACCGTTTTACGATATTCTTCCCCGGCGATATCTCTTATCTTTTTATTATTCATGTCATAGATCGTGGATGACTGCGGGGAATTCAGCAGCTTCGGGTTTAATGCCGGAGCTTCTTTTACATAGGCCAACCCGGTAATCGCAAATACACTCATCAGTAAAATGCCGCAGATAAAAAATGCCATCCCGATGTAAATGGCCAACTTTCTAAAAGCTCTTTTTCCTTGGTTCCTTTTCTTTCTATACAGTCTGCGACTAGGATAACTATCCTCCATGACCACATTCCCCCCAATATGTAATCATTGCAATGAAGGAATACCCCATTTTTTCTTTTTCAAAACCAAAGAAACGGTCGATATTTAATAGAAAATAAATGGGAAAATTGTCGAATTTTCCCATCCCGAGCCATAGAAATTGATTTAAAATCCTTCTACGGAAATACTTGATTTTCAATTGATGCCGTAAGTGAAAACAATCTTTGGTTAGCGGGTATTCCTTCTTCCAATACAGTCTCTTTCCATTGTATTATTATATATATTGAATACGATGAAAGTGCGTCTCTTCCTTTAAAAATTTTTCGTCATAATGACCGATAAATCATCATTTGTTTGCGGCAACAAGTAGCCCTTTCATTACGAATAGTGTCCCCCAATGCATCTTATGGGAATGGAGGTTGCACTACTTTGAGGATCCAGTGAGAGCAATCTCGCGGGGACCTTCCATTTCTTACACCAAGAGGTCCAGGAAACACAACATGGCCATGATGGCTCCCGAATTCAATTTTTACAAAACAAACGTTCCCTTCTCCTTTATTCTACAGCCATCATAATCATATTCATATTTATGCCATAATGAAAAGGGACCGATGTACCAGGCGGAAAATCCCACAAACATCAGCAGATGGAAGATGGTTTCAATTAAAAATGTCTACATGATGATAACAAGATAGAATGATTAAAAAATATACCGGAATCATTTAATGAGTGTCATCGTATTGAAAATCAAAGCGGCCACAGAAAAATCCTTTTCCCTGAAGAAAGCTGGCAAATATATCTTTTAAAAATTTGTCATATTTCTATTACAAGAATATGGTATAATGATAAAGTCAACATTACTTGCCGCGGTGGCGGAAAGGCAGACGCGCTAGATTCAGGTTCTAGTGTCCGCAAGGGCGTGTGGGTTCGACTCCCACCCGCGGCATTTCGGAATGTGGCTCAGCTTGGTAGAGCGCTTGGTTCGGGACCAAGAGGTCGCAGGTTCAAATCCTGTCATTCCGATTTCGGTACGTCCATTTAATGGAAGGTACCATACCTCCCATTAAATGGACAATAGCAATTGGCTAAGGAAGAGATGCCTCTTCCTTTTTTGTATTCGGATTATCGTGTGGAACGCCACGTAAATAAGTTTAACTAACATACCGTTCCTTTAAGCTATTAGAGAATTTGTACCGGTGATGTAAACTATATAGTAAATGATGTCATTTATAGATATTAACTGAAGGAAAAATAAAAAATAAGCTGTTTGACATATTGAACGTGGTTAGTATGTCAAACAGCTTTTTCTTTTTGAGATATATAATTCAATGCAACCAAACGATACTTTCCCATATCTAATAGATTGAAAAACAAAACAACTACTAGGGGGTGACGGAATGGGTTTACTAAAAGCCTTGGTCAAAAAGGCAAAAAAGGGCGATGGTGAAGCGTTTGTTTCACTTGTAAAGCAATACGAAGATGTATTATACCGAACAGCAAGCAGGATGTTAAACAATGAGGAAGATGTAGCTGATGTTATGCAGGATACCATTATCTCAGCTTATGAAAAATTACATACTCTAAAAAATTGCCCGAAATGTATTTATATGAGGCCTAAACAAAAATGCAGGCTTTCCGCTGCGTTAGTTGTAACATGATTTTGCGAACCGCGCTGCAGGACGTCTTGCCCCATTTCGGTTCTTAATATGGCACTGACCACTTCCCCTTCTTCCTTTAGTTATCATATAGTTGCCATTTAGACCATGAAATTCAAACATTTTTTCACTAACCTAGCAAAAAGCCGGCATCCATGATTGAATGCCGACTCCAATTTCTATTTCCGTTTTGCGTGCAAATGCAGTTCTTTCAACACTTCTTCATTGTGCTCACCTAAGTTAGGGGCATAACGGCTAACGACTACAGGGGTTTCCGAGAATGATACCGGAAACTTCATGTTCCGGATTTCTCCTTCGGTCGGATGGTGGACAGTTTCGAAGAAATTAATCGCATTCAGATGTGGATCTTCAAATAGATCATCCGGTGTATTGATGTTCGTGCACGGAATGTCCGCAGCCTCCAATAGAGAAAGCCATTCCTTTGTCGTTTTATCCACCATGATTTCCTCGATTGTACGATACACAAAATCGATATGCTTTGTTCTTGAGGCCATATTGGAAAATCGTTCATCCTTAGCCAAATCTTTGCGGTCCGCCACCTCAAAGAATGCTTTCCACTGTTTATCGTTGTAGATCATGACGCCGATGTAGCCGTCTTTTGTTTTGTACGGTTTTCGATATGGCGAGGTGACCCGGGAATAATACATTGGCCCGATGGCAGGAGAGAAAGTTTCGCCATACATATGCTCCATCATCGTATAAGAAACCATCGTTTCAAACATCGGCACTTCAATTTCCTGGCCGACACCGCTCCGCTCGCGATGATATAAAGCGGACAGGATGGCACTTAATCCAACTAAGCCGGCAGTCTTGTCTGCCAAAACGGTTGCCAAGTATTGAGGATGGCCCGTGATTTGACCTTGGGCAGCCGCTATGCCGGACGCAGCCTGAATAATATCGTCGTATGCGGGCTTATCCCCATAAGGTCCTTCCTTGCTGAAACCGTACATGCCACAGTAGATCAGCCGGCTGTTCAATGGCTTCAAGTCTTTAAACGATAGCCCTAATTTTTCCACCGTCTTCGGTCTCATCGTATGGACAAAAATGTCTGCTTCTTTTACTAACGCGCGCATCTCCTTTATGCCTTCCTCGCTTTTCAAATTCAAGGCAATGCTTCGTTTGTTTCGATTTAAATGAAGGAATAGGGTGCCCATCCCCTGATGCTTCGCTGGACCGAGGTAACGGGTCGTATCCCCAGAAGGATTTTCAATTTTAATGACATCTGCTCCCATATCCGCCAACATGACCGTACAATAAGGACCCATCACAACGGAAGTCAGATCAAGTACACGGATCCCATCCAGTGGTCCTCTCATCTTTATTCCTCCTCAAACTTTCATTAGTTATTGACTGTCGCAGCTGATTTCTTCAACATCATACCAGCACGCTTGGACTTACAAACTAAATCTCCATGCTGGTTATATGCCCGATGCTCAAACCAGACAACTCCTCTGTCAGGGCGTGATTTCGATTCACGTTTATCTACGATTTCCGTTTCCGCGCGCAGCGTATCACCGATTCGGACGGGGTGGGGGAACGTAGTTTCGTCAAAGCCTAAATTTCCGAGTGTCGTTCCTTCTGTCAAATCGCCGACTCCTACACCAACGATGTATGATAGGGTAAACAAACTATTCACAATCCGTCCGCCGTGGATGGTACCCTTTGCATACTCTTCATCCAAGTGCAAGGATTGCGTGTTATGCGTCAACGTTGTGAATAAAAGATTATCCGTCTCCGTTACAGTTCTTCCTGGACGATGCTGATAAACATCACCGACATGCAGTTCCTCAAAATATTTCCCGAAAGCCAAACTTACAACCTCCTTCTGACTTATTTCACGGTATATTGTTCAGCAACGGCGAGCACTTCCCTTGCCGTTTTTACATGTGCGTAGTCGATATGCTCCCCGCGGTACATAAACGCTGTTTCACCATTCCGCTCGGCAGCTTCAAATGCCTCGACCATACCGGCGTAATATTCGATGTCTTCTTCCGACGGCGCGTATAGGTCGTTAACAATGGAAACATGCGAAGGATGAAGGATCAGCTCTCCGACAAAGCCAAGCCGCCGGTTGAAACTTGCACTCTTTTTCAAGCCTTCAAGATGATGGACATCCTGCCAAAGCCCTCCGATCGGCTGGACGCCTGCTGCACGTGCGGCCATGACGACCTTCGACCGCATGTACAAGGTCTCGAGCCCTTCCGCCGTCCATTGGTAGCCGAGCGCACGGGCGACATCCCCGTTTTTCGCGCTCAATCCGGCAATCCCCATCACACGGTCACAGCAAGCAATCTCATAAGCCAATTGCATCGATTTCGCCGTCTCCAAGATAGGAAGGAGCTTGACGAACCCGTTCTCCAAGCCCTTTTCTTCTTCAAGTTTATCAAGCAGTGCGGACAATTCTTCGATTTCTTCCGGTCCGTCCAGTTTCGGAAGCACGATTCCTGCAAGGCCAGGCTGAATTACCGCACGGAGATCATTTTCATCGAACTCCGTAACCCGATTGATTCGGACAAAAACATGGACCCCTTCGGCACTCATGTGCGGAATCGCTTCTGCTGCATTTTGCCGTGCCACGGTTTTGGACTGGACGGGTACACTGTCCTCCAAGTCGAGAATAACGCCATCCGCCTTGTAACAAGCAACCTTCCCGACCCACTTCTTCTTGATGGCCGGAACAAAGAGCAATGTCCGATAATTCCTCATAACGTTCCGCCCCCTTTTTTCAAATAGCCTAACGAGTAGGAAATGTTTTCAGCAGCTTCCTTGACTTTTTCAATATAATGAGCTTCAAATTCTTCCTTATAGTCGCCGATCGGAACGACACAAATGATACTTCCAATTACTTTATTGCTTGCATCGAATACTGGAGCACCTACACTCATTGCCCCTTTTTTCCGTTCATTTGCAGTTATCGCATAACCCAGCGATTTGATTTGCTTGAGCTCTTTACTGATTTTCAATCTTTCCTCTTCCGACACTGCTTCCGCTTCGAAAATAGCCGATATGTCAGATTGCGTGAGATGGGCTAAAATGGTTTTTCCGCTTGCCGCAATATGGACAGGCTCCAATACCCCGATTTCAAGCACATATTGAAGAGCAAAGGAACTTTTAACACTGTCAACAAACGAAAGCTTTTTGTGTTGCGGGTAATAAAGTGCAAAATAAACCGAGTGGTGCAATTCTTTCGAAAGGCTCTCCAGATATGGGCGAGCCACCTTTTTCACATCCACATTCGTCGAAATAATCGATGCCATCCGGATAAAATCTGTACCTACCCGGTATTTATTCGTGACATCCGAGTATTCCAAAATATGCTCGTCCTTCAGCATCGAAATCATTCTGTGGAGACTGCTGACTGGCATTTTCAAGTGCCTGGAAAGCTCATTTACACCCCACTCGTTTTTCTCGTCTGTAAAAGCTCTGAGTATCGTAAATGTTTTGGAGATGACATTTGATTTCATAGTGACCGATCCTTCCTGCCATTCTTTTATTTAATCATCAGTTCCGGAAGCCAAAGTGTCAAGGCTGGCACTCCAATGAGAAGGGCAAGAATTAGTAGATCCATAATGACGAACCACGTAACCCCTTTGAATCCTTCTGCCGTTTTGACTCTCGCCGCTCCGGTTGCGACAAAGACATTCATGCCGACTGGCGGTGTGACCAATCCGATTTCTACAGTTTTTGTAATAATGATCCCAAACCAAACCGGATTAAATCCGAGAGAAATGACAATCGGGAATGTCAATGGCAGTGTCAAAATAAGAATCGCAATCTGGTCCATGAAGAAACCTAATATGAGATATATAATGACTATGATTAATAATATCCAGTACTTGGAGATATCCAGTCCTTCAACCATTCCGACAATTCTTTGCGTAGACTGCGTCAATGTCAGGAAGTAGCTGAAGATGTGGGCTCCAATGATGATTGTCATGATCATCGTCGTCGATTTAATCGTGTCGTTCAGGGCAACACCGAACTTTTGCATATTCAGCCTTCCCATGAAAAGTACAACAAGCAGTGTAATGAAAGCACCCATCGCACCTGCTTCAGTCGCCGTGACAAGCCCGCTGTAAATCCCGCCAATCACCACAATGACAATGACAAGCATTGGCCAAACATCTTTAAGTGCAATGAGCTTTTCCTTCATCGTCGGATTGATTTCAATCTTGGGAGCGATTTCCGGCCTTAACCTCACCCAAATGATAATGACGATTATATAACCGAGCCCCGTAAGGATGCCAGGCACGATCCCAGCGATGAGGAGCGACCCCACACCGGTTTCAGTCAAAATTCCGTAAAGGATGAGAATGATGCTCGGCGGAATCATGACCGCCAGTGTACCGGCCATACTGACAACACCCATTGTAAAGGATGTGTTGTATTTATATTTTTTCATTTCCGGAGCAGCCGCTTTCGACATCGCCGCTGCCGCAGCTTGACTGGAACCGGAAACTGCTGCCATCATCGCACCTGCAAATACCGTTGCAATCCCGAGTCCCCCCGGCAATTTTCCCAACCATTTATACGCCGCCTCGAATAGTTCTTTCATAATTCCGCTGACGGTCATTAACGAAGCCATGAGGATGAACATCGGAATTGATGTCATAATAAAGCTTTTGACGCTATCGTATGGGGCTGTCTGCATGATTCCTAAAAATGAATCCCAGCCGCTGTTCATCAGCAAACCGATACTGCCCGATATTCCTAAAGCAAACGCAATCGGCATACCGAGTACCAATAATAGAAGCATTAAAATCAATGGAATGGCTACTGTCATACCGCGTCACCCCTATCTGGTTCTCTGTCTTTATCCAAAAATACACGAATTACAGAGAATAATAGACGGATCATGAGCAGGTACGAACCAATCGGAATCCATACGTAAGAAAGCCATAATGGAAAATTGATCAGTCCGGCAGCAACATATCGGTATTGGAGTGCTTCCACTGTCATATTCAAACCTTTCAGGCCAATGAAGAAAAACATCGTTGCCGCCAATAAGCAATAAAAGGCATCCAGAATGTATTGGACCTTTTTGGGGAATCGGTCGAACAGAATGTCCAGACGGATGTGCCCATCGATTTTTTTAACAAAACTCATACTTAGAAATACGAGCGCAACCATCAAATACAGCTCTGTCATTTCATAAGCACCGACAATCGACTGCTTGAACAGGTACCGGCTGATTGCATCGGCAGTCGTCAACAGCATCATCAATACGAGTGCCACTTGGGAAAGTCGCAAGAAAACAACTTCCAATCGGTCAAACCATTTTACAAATACGTCCATATTTTTCACCTCTATCGGATTCAGCCGTAACAGCTGCCTGCACTATTTGTCGTAACCCAATTCCTTTTGAATTTCCCGATACTTTTTAATCGTTTCATTCGCATTGAATCCGCGTTTCTCCAAATCTTCTGCCCAACGATCCCAAGCAGGCTCCAAAGCCTTGTCCCACGCAGCGGATTCTTCCTCACTCAATTCATATACGTCCATTTCCCGGGCATACTTTTGTGCCAATTCCTCATTCTTCTCATCCAGCTTTGAGGAGTAAAAAATCTTCGAGATAATTTCAATTATCATACCCCCTAAATTTTGATAAATATGGGATAATTTAACT
>NZ_JBFEGN010000070.1:0-21117 GCF_047228825.1 Siminovitchia jepli | reverse complement strand
CCGGATGCTTCATCACCGGCTCAGGGAACGACGAAGTATGTGTCTGTGAACCCCGGCTCAACCCTTAATTTAAGAAGTACGCCTTCAACAGGTGGAGCGGTCATCGGCAGATTATCCAAAGATACGCAAGTGACCGTTTTGTCGGAATCAAACGGCTGGTCGAAAATCACGGCGGGCGGCAAGACGGGCTATGTAAGCAGTCAATATTTGTCCGGCAAGCCGGCTTCATCAACGTCCGCCAAACCGAGCCCGCCTTCACCGGTTAAAACTGCGACGAAATATGTCTCAGTGAATCCCGGGTCGGCCCTTCATCTAAGAAGTACGCCTTCAACAGGTGGAGCGGTCATCGGCAGATTATCCAAAGATACGCAAGTGACCGTTTTGTCGGAGTCAAACGGGTGGTCGAAAATTACAGCGAACGGCAAAACCGGGTATGTGAGCAGCCAATATTTAGCAGCAGGCAGCCAATCCAAGCAAGAAACAGACTTAAAAACGAAATATGTCAATCATTTATCGATGTCTGGAATAAGCATGTACACAAAGCCTTCAACGAAAGCTTCCGTAATCGTAAACATTGCCTCGGGCGTTCCTGTGCATGTAAAATCTGAGGAAAACGGATGGGCAAAAATTCATGCTTATGGAGCAGATGGATATGTGCAATCACAGTTTCTTTCGGAAACAAAACCTGTTGAAAATGCTGATTCAAAGGTTAAATATGTGAATGTCAATGAGGGATCCAGTCTAAATATGCGTTCTGCGCCTTCTTTACAAGCATCCATCGTCACAAAACTGGTTAAAGGGAACAAAGTCAACGTCCTTGACGAGAAAAATGGCTGGGCAAAAGTGTCGGCGAACGGCAAAACTGGATACGTCAGTGTGCAGTATTTATCTTCCGGCGTAAAATCACCGCAAGGCCCGAACGATACAAGCAAGGATGTCAATTATACTCATTATGATTTGAGTCTCGATGAAATGGTCAACATCCAAATGGCTGCAAAACCGCAGACGGATAAAAAATATCATACATATATAAGGGAAGACGCCCTTAGGTTGGACTCCCGTTCAAACCCCGGCGTGGGAATTGTTCAAGGAAACAATTGGAACATAAGGGGTGGTGCCGGAAGCAATTTTTGGACAGTGGGACAAGTTCAAAATGGTGCCCGTTTAAAAATCATTTCTTCTGTTAAAGGTTCAGATGGCCGTACATGGTATCAGGTAGAATTTAACAAAGCCTGGGTAAATGCAAGTCCGGACGATGTAAAATATTATATTAATCCCAGCAATTTTATCAATGATCCGGTCAAATCACTGCAATTTGTCAATCTATCCAAACCTGCGCAAATTCAGGCTGCGGAAGTAAATCAAAAAGTTCTTTCCGGAAAAGGCATATTAAGCGGAAAGGCGGATGCTTTCATCAAGGCGGGAGAATTGTTCGGAGTCAACGAAATGTATTTAATTTCACATGCCTTGTTAGAAACAGGCAATGGGACTTCCAGATTGGCAAATGGTGTCAAAGTAAACGGAAAAACGGTCTATAATATGTATGGAATCGGTGCATATGATGGAGACGCGGTGGCAAAAGGTGCCCAATTTGCCTATAATGCGGGCTGGTTTACACCTGAAGATGCCATCATTGGCGGAGCACAGTTCATCGCCAAAGGGTATATCGATGCTGGACAAAACACACTGTATAAAATGAAATGGAACCCGGCTTCCGCTGCCCAAAATAAAATAGCCAGCCACCAATACGCAACGGATATTGGCTGGGCTGTCAAACAAATTTATCAAATTCATAATTTGTATAGCTTAGTAGGTTCATATAAACTGATTTATGATATTCCGGTGTATAAAAAGTCTTAAAGGAATAATAAATCCAATATGCTCTCCTTTAAGTAGGCGGAAACTTAAAGGGGGGCATTATTTATTTATCTTAAAAGGAGCAACGAAACGGACACTTAACCATGATATTCAAGAAGGCTTATAAAAATGTGGTATCCTTATAAGTGATATCAAAGTAAAATACGATCCGAATTAGCACAAAAACGATCGGCCAGTACCGAAATGAGCTCCAACCTACGGGATCTGAACGACATAATGAAAATATTGTATAATAAAAGCACATGGGTGGGAGGTGAAAACGGATGGAAACGGTTGTTGGGCAATATTTGAATCAATTACGGTTAAACAAAGAGCCCCCTACCATTAATTACTTGCAAAGGCTCATTCAGCACCATCTGTCCATTGTTCCCTATGAAACTTTCAGCAAGTTTCATTACTATAGGCATGGTCCCCAGCTTGTCCCTTCTTTGCCCATGTTTGTTGAAAACTTGGAGGAAAAAGGATGGGGCGGGACATGTTTCACGCTCAACATCAATTTTTCACGTCTTCTGACAGAACTTGGCTTTCACTGTTCACTCGTCAGGGTGTATCCATCCCATTTGGCGATTATGGTAAAAATTGCCGGAAAACGGTTGTACGTCGATGTCGGCTATGGCTCTCCGATCATGAAACCGGTCGAATTGGAGGCGAAGCCCCGCCATGTGCTGCACGGTTTCGGCGAAGAAATTATTTTTACAAAAATCAGCTCCGGCAAGTATGAAATTGACCGCAGATCGAACGGTAAGTCATTCGTTAAAAAGCAAATTGATTGGGAACCGCTCGCTGAAAGAGAGGTAGGACCCGATATTGACGAATCGTACGACGATCGGGATGAAAATGTTACAATGCGGAGAATTACAGCCGTCCGGTTTAACGGCCATCAATGCTTTTTTCTGCGCAACGAAACGATGAAGGTCATGACATTCCGGAACATCAGTGAAATCCGGTTTCACGATCCGGATAAATGGATGGATTTAATCCAGGAAGTTTACCAGATTGAAAGAAGCTCGGCGGCCGCTTCCTTGTCCTTTTTGGAAGAACGCGGCGTCCGGTTGTTTTCCAAATGAACAACCGCCATAAGGTAATTGTTCATTTATACCTATAATATTTCTATATTTCCCTGCGCATCGCCTTTAACACATCGACCTGCGTGGCCCGCTGCGCCGGCTTCCAGCCGGAAAAAATGGTGACGACAAGGCAGATGAGGATACTGATCATGGTCAGCGACAAAGGTATATACGAAAACTGCAGGCCATCAGGCGGAGAATCATCAAAAACTAGTTTTAATACAAGCGGCAATGAAAAATTGACCACGGAACTGATCCCATACGCAACAACGGTTCCGATGAATGCCCCGATCAATCCAATATAACTGCTTTCCAACAAAAAAATGTTTTTAATCGTCTTTGGCGTTGCGCCGACGGCTTTCATGATCCCGATATCGGGTGCACGCTCCGTAACGGCCATGGACATCGTGTTATAAATGCCGATCGAGGCAATAAGGAGCGCAATCGTACCGACGAAGATCAATCCAATTTTCATAATGGTAAACAGCATATTCATTTGCTTCATTTCACTGACGATGGAGTAGGTTAAATAGTTGTCGGCATCCAGTTTCTCCTGGATACCCGAAACAGCCTCGACATTGTTTGCATAGATTTTTACTTCGTCGTATGTCTTTTCCGAGCTTTCTGCTTCAGGCTTTTCTGTTTGTTCCGGGAATCCGCCGGGAGTGCCGGTAAAATCCTCCACCTGCTTTAAAGTGGACTCAGATATAAAAACGGTAGAGATTTGCAGCCACTCTTTCGCCGGTTTTTCAGCTATTCCAACAATCTTAAGGGGAATGGTTGTAGTCGACTCTTTCCCATCGACAATTTTCATAACTTCCATGTCCACTGTTTTTCCAATGATATTTCCCTTATAGGCAAATTCCTCTTTTAGCGTGCCGTCCTCTTGGTACAGGTCGACTCCATTTTCTGCCTCAGGCGATAATTCTTCCGGAAAAGCATGGCCAACAACGATTTCGTTCTTTTTTTCGGGAAGTCTGCCCTTGGAAAGCTTAAAGCCGGCTTCTATCTCCGAAGGGAAATGAGCAGCAACCGTTTCTGTTGAAATTTGATACCCATCCAGGGTAAAAGTGGGATTCTGCTGCAGCACTTGTCTGCGTGTAACGGTCTTCACGCCATCCAGCGCCTCGAAATACTCAATGTGGCGATCGTTGATACGGTCCACATTCCCGGCATCATCCTCCTTGCCGTGAACATCCATTTCGGTTACAAGCCGGTTTTCCATCAAGTCCTGTATAATCGATTTATGAAGTCCAAAGCCGACAGAAGCCAGCACGATCAAAAACGTACAGCCAATCGCCGTCGCCAAAATCGTCATGAACAGCCGCGTCTTATTCTTTTTCATATTTTGCCTGACAAACCTGAACTGATCTTTAAAAGTCATGAAAAAACGCCCTCCCTTATTTGACCATCTGCCATTTCGATGATTCGGCTCCCCATCCTCGACACCTTTTCATCATGGGTAATGATCAAAAAAGTGATCCCAAATTCTTCATTCAGTTCTTTTATAAACAAAAGCAAGTCATCTTCCGTTTCACTGTCCAGGCTTCCCGTCGGTTCATCGGCAAGGATCAGGGGAGGATTGACAACAAGCGCCCGGGCGATACTGACACGCTGCTGCTGGCCTCCCGATAACTCGCTTGGATAGTGATCCTTATATGTAAGCAAACCGACCCTTTCCAACGTTTCGTCCACTTTCATTTTGCGCTCCAATTCCGGCATGCCTTTCAAAATGAGCGGCAGCTCCACATTTTGAAAGGCAGTCATGCTCGGGATTAACTGGAAATGTTGGAAAATAAAACCGATATGATGCAGGCGGAACTCGGCAAATTCTGTTTCGTTTAAATTTGTAACCACCGTTTCTCCGATCTTTACCTCGCCCCGATTCGGTTTCAGGAAGCCGCTAATGATATTCAGCAGTGTAGACTTCCCTGAACCGCTCCTTCCGATAATTGCAACCATCTCGCCTTTTTTTACTGAAAAAGAAACATGATTCAGCACTTGTATTTTTTGTCGCTCGCCTTTCCTTCCCACCTGAAAAGCATGGCTTACATTTTTTACCTCAATCATCCGGATCCCGTCCTTTAAAATTGGTCTCACTTATTAGACGATTCAAGATGGAAAAATACTACACAAAAATAAATATTTTTACCCGGACGAGGCAATGAACCATTTTGAAATAACACGCTTTACAGGCCTTTCTTCCCGCCAAATCAATTTTTTTAGGGGGCTTACTGTCAGTTAAACGCGGGAAAAAGGGTGCAGTCATATTTTTTCATGCTTCTTTAAAATGGGATAGGAAATCGATTCCGGAGTAAGGGAAGGTACGAAAACAGTGGAACAGCTATCAAGTTATTATCCTGGACTGGCCCATTTTGATCACCTTAGCTCCAATAAGATTAGGAAACAACCATTTTACGCTCGTAAACCCGGAAAAAAAGCCTTATGATAAGGTAAAGGAGGCCTTTGTCATGAGGAGAAAAATCATTTCGCGCAAATCATTGCCTGTCCTCCTTGTCGTTCTCTTTATCGGCTGCTATCTTTTTTTATTCACCATATCCGCCCAATACAAAAATCAGGACGCCCGGCTCATGACCGATGTGGGGCGTCTTGTTCCCATTCAAGTAAAAGAAGTGATTAAAGGGCGGGAAGAAGAGCAAATCAAAGAGATATTACAGGAAGCAAAAGAGAAGAATTTAAAGGTTTCCATTGCGGGAAAGCAGCATAGCCAAGGCGGGCATACATATTATAAAGATGCGGTTGTTTTGGACATGACAGCCTATAATCAAGTCGTTCGGGTTGACCCGGATAAAAAAATTGTTACTGTTCAAAGCGGCGCCACATGGGCCGATGTCCAGAAAGCGATCAATCCGTACGGATTGTCGGTCAAAACGATGCAGGCGCCGAATATTTTTACCATTGGAGGATCCATGAGCGTCAACGTGCACGGCCGGGATATCCGTTTCGGCCCCCTCATTGACAGCATCCGGTCTTTTCGGCTCATGAATGCGGATGGAGAAATCGTAAATGTCAGCCGGACCGAAAATAAAGAGCTGTTTCGCCTTGTACAGGGCGGATATGGCCTGTTCGGGGTCATACTGGATGTGGATATTGAATTAACCGATGATGTTTTATACCGGTCCGTCCATGAATGGATTGATTATCGGAATTACCCGGCATATTTTAAAGAAAAAGTATTGGCGAATCCCGAAATCGAGATGCATAATTCCAGAATATCCGTTGCGCCAAACCATTTTTTGACGGAAATGTACGTAACAAACTATTATCGCGAAACGGGAAAGCCATTGGCAGATTACAATGAACTGCAGGATGAAAAATATGTCCGCCGCAACAAATTTGCCTTCGGGCTTTCGCGGCATTCCGACTGGGGGAAAAATTTCGTCTGGTTTGTGCAAAAGCATGCATTTAAAGAAGGAAAAGAAGAGTATATTTCCCGCAACAATGTCATGCGCCCGGAAGTCCAATTTCTTGAATATGAAGGAAAAAATGATACGGATATCCTTCAGGAATATTTTGTTCCGGCCGATGATTTTCCCTTGTTTATTGACCGGCTCCGAGAAATCCTTCATAACAATGAATTAAATGTTGTTAATATTACAGTTCGCTACGTTCCGAAAAATGATGAAGCGTTTTTGTCCTATGCCCCAAAAGAGGATATGTTTTCACTCGTATTTTTAATTAATCAGGGGATGTCACAAAAGGAAATTGATGAAACGGGGAAAGTCGTGAGGGAAATCATTGACCTGGCGCTCGAATTGGACGGTTCCTACTACTTGCCTTATTACCATTATCCGACGAAAGAGCAAATGCGAAAAGCTTACCCGCAAGCAAGGGAATTTTTTGAAAAGAAAAAAGCCTATGACCCGGAGGAACGATTTATGAATGAATTTTATAAGGAATACGGCCAATGAGGTGGATTGTTTTTTCACAAAGCGTGGCGGTCCTTGGGAGCAGCCTTGTGTTTCCCTTCTATTTAATTTTCATTAAAGAAGTCGGCGGCGGCTTTTTTCAATATGGGATTTCCTATGGGCTGTTTACGATGAGCTCCGCTTTTGTGCACTTGATCGTCGGCAAATTATCCGATCGAACAGGGAGAAAATGGCTGCTGCTTGTCAACAGCTGGGGGATGGCCATCCTGCTGCTGTTTTTCCCGATTGTCACTCATGTTTGGCAAGTATATGTTTTGCAAATCCTGCTTGGTGTTGCTGGAGCGATGCAAAAAACGGGCGAAAAGGCCATGCTTGGGGATTTTACAGGCCAAACGGGCAGGGGAGCAGCCATCGGCAATTATCATTTTTGGACAACCATTTTTGCTAGTCTTGCAGTCATGCTCGGCGGCCTGCTCATCGATCTGTTTACGCTTGACATCATTTTCTACGTCAGCTCTTTCATTCTATTGATAAGCGGTTTTTTCATTTTAAAAATTAAAGAGTAAAGTGAATTTATCATGATTATGGCATGTGAAATTTTTCTTTTTGCTTTAATTTGTTAAATTCCTCCCGAAACTTCCTTGCAAGAAACCATATCGCAAGTTCCATGATGAGCATTAGCACCGGACTGCCGGCGATCATGTTTGCCCCTGCCGTATATCCGACATTTAAGGTGAACGGGAGGGCGATTAGGAAGAAACGTTCCGGCTATATAAAAGGTGAAATGGGTAGGGCTGACGCAGTCAGTTCCGTTACGCCGGACAATTCGATTATGCCTTGCACCAGCCAATAAATGAGCAGCAAATGAAGAAGGCCCATGATAATCATCGAAAAGATCATAAACAGAGACATGTTTCCGGGAATAGCCCGGTCAGCGAAAACAGCCGGGATAGAAACATGGCAGGAACAGACAGCCCGGCAAGCAGAAACGCAGTAATATTTGCCTCTGAAAAATGGCCCGACAATCCCTTCAATTTCCTTAATCCGTAAGCTGCCGGCAGGTAGCCGATCCCATCCGGCAAAAGATCAAACCGCATAATATTAACATCGGTAAGTACGAGCAAAAGCCCCCAAAATATTTTATTGATACTTTCCGGATTGTTCATGTGCTCTCTCCTGTATGATCGCTTTAATGGTATGGTCATTCATTTCGGGATGGTGCGAAAGGTGAAAAGGGTGTGTAAAATCTTTTCCGCCTTTGTTTTTCCCGACTAATTTGGCGTCTATTTCGTAAAAGCACAAACGGTTTTCATCGTCCTGCCCAAAGGAAAAATGGTAGCGAATGGAAACCAGCGCTCCTTTTTTCTTGGAGATGGGAAAAAGCATGTCATGAACTGTTTTGCCCTTCGGCACTTCATCTGGATCGGACGAGCCGTCAAAGCGGGACGGTTTTTCCTGGTCTTTGGATATGCCGATGGCCAATCCGTTATCTAGCTCTTTCTGAAAAGGAACATCCACCCCGGTAATTTCCACTATAATGGTAAAATGATTCGAGACCTGAACAAAATTTAAAAAATACTGTAGTGAAAGCCCGATACGATGCGTCTATATATGTGACGTTCGTTTGAAAGGGGGAGAGAAGGTTTGGATGATGCGCTCATTGAAAAAATCAAGAGCGGAAATGACCATGCGTTCCGGATCATCGTTGAAAAATACCGGAACCTGGTCTTTCATACCGTATACGGCGTTTTGCGCAATGAAAAAGATGCTGAAGACGCCGCACAGGAAGTGTTTCTGAAAATCTATACTTCTCTCCCCCAATACGAGAAGCAAGGTTTTACAACATGGGTGACAAGAATTGCGGTCAATCATGCGATTGACATTAAAAGAAAGAAAACGAGAAGGCATGAAGAAATGAACGTGGAATATGAGGAAACGAGCCACGCTCCCCCTGGCGAAAGTGTTGAGAGGCTCGTCCTCCAGCGCGAAAAGAAACGGATTATCCATGAAAGATTAAATGAACTGCCTGATCATTACAGGACGGTCGTTAAAGGTTTTTACATAGATGATAAGACGTATGAAGAGCTGGCTGCAGAATTGGACGTCAAATTAAAAACGGTCGAAGTAAGGCTGTACAGGGCAAGGCAATGGATGAAAAAGCACTGGAAGGAGGATGATTTTTCATGAACCACATGACCTACGAGCAATGGCTCCAATATACAAAAGACGAAATGGATGAAGAATTACGTGTTCAATATGAAAACCATCTATACAGCTGCGATCACTGCCTCGAGCTGTACATGAAAGCTGTTGAGGAAGCGGATTATCCTCCTCTAGATGATTCGGCCGCGGCCGGTTTTGCTGACTCGGTAATGCAACGCCTAGATGAGACGAAAGCAGAACCGCGGCAAAAAACGGTCAGCAATATAAGAAAGCAGACATTATGGCATTACGGATTGGCAGCTGCCATGACGGTTTTGCTCATGTCTACCGGAGCATTCTCCCAATTGGTGAACATCGCCAGTACCTTTGAAAACTCTGCCGCCAACCAGGATCGTTCCATCGTGGACAGCTTCCTGCAAAATACTGATTCCATCACGCATAAAATTGAAACTACCCTTGAGGAGGGAAATAAAGATGAATAAAAATCCCATCATTGCCTTTTTGCTCGCCTTCTTTCCGGGCGGGGGACTCATGTATCTCGGAAAAGTACTTCGCGGGCTTTTCTATACAGCTGCCGTGTTCGGCATTCCAATCATGTCTATATTGGCGTACGAGATGACTGCCATCGAATTTTTCCCTGCCTTTGCCCTTGGGGGCCTGCTCATGTATATCGTCAATTTTATCGACACGACGATCACTGCCTCAAAGCTATACAATCCAAAAAATGCAGTGCCGGCCGACGGGCAAGCGGTTGAAAAGACGCCAGATTCAGAACGTTTTTTTACTATTGTTCTCTCGTTCGTTCCCGGGCTCGGCCATTTTCAATTGGGGCTGGTCTACAGGGGAATGACACTGCTTGCGGCCTTTATCGGGCTTGCGGTCATGGTCCTGTTTGTCACCGCGTTGACGGGTTACAGTGAATTCCTCATTTTTCTAGGGGCGCTGCCGGTCATTTGGGTGTACGGATTTTTTGATGTCATGCAACTGCTTGACCGGAAACAAAAAGGTGAAACGATCGATGACCGCTCTCTTTTGGAAGATTTGGAAAAGCGGAGGCCGGGCGGCAAAAAAAGCAAATCGGTTGCCGCACTGCTTTCGATCATGCCGGGAGCTGGGCACCTTTACCTTGGCCTGCAAAAACGCGGAATCCAACTGATGGCTGCCTTTTTATTCTCAATTTATATTCTGGATGCATTGAGGCTCGGTCTTTTCCTTTTCATCATTCCGATTATTTGGTTTTACAGCTTTTTTGACAGCATGCAAAAGGCTGCCCAATACGAATCGGGAGAAGTCGAGGATGAACCAATCGTTTCCTATTTGATGAACCATCAGAAATGGCTGGGAATCGGCCTGATTTTTCTAGGTCTGTATTACCTCGGAACGAACATTTTTATTCCCGCTGCCGGGCCTGCACTGGAAAGAATGTTCAACATCGATGTCTACCATATTGTTTACAACTATATTCAGCAAGCGGTCATTTGCCTGATTCTGATCGGCGGCGGGATCAAATTGATGATGGGAAAAAAATCAACCCGGACAGCCAAAGAGGAGGATGCGAAATGAGAATGTGGAGAGTCGGATCATTTTCCATGGGGGCAGCCCTGTTATTACTGGGTGTATTCCTTTTATTAACCCAGGTTTTCAACTGGGATCCCGCATATGCATTACTTTCCTGGTGGCCGATGCTGCTCATCGTTTTAGGCCTTGAGATCCTTATTTATTTGAGGGTGGCAAAAAAGGAAAATGCCGTCGTCCAATATGATTTTGTCAGCATCGTGTTTATCGGCCTGATCGGAACGGCAGGGATCGTCATGGCGCTTGCCCATTCAACGGGTATATTGGGCGTGGCGGAACAAGTCATGAAAGCAGAGGTCAGGACAGCGAACCTTCCGGCATATGAAGAGCGCTCCCTGGAAGGGGTGAAGCGGATTGTTGTTGACTCTTGGTCATACCCGCTTACCATTGAAGGGACGCAGGAAAAACACGTTTCCCTATTTGGCACGTATGAAGAAGAAAATGCAAAAGGACCTTCACTTTTAAAAGAAGTTTCGGATTATGCCCTTATTGAAAAAAAGAGCGACACATTATACATCAGCATGAAGGAGCTTCCGCACCACCGATTTTCCGGACATTTGACCGCAGAAGCGACATTGCTCGTGCCAGCAGAAATGAAACTGGAAATGGACGGAAGAGGCCATATGATCAAAGTAAAGCCGCGACAGATGGAAAACGATTGGACAATCGGAGGAGGGGGCCTTGTTGAAGTGGAAGTAGATAAATCAGCAAACGTGAAGATTTCCGCCCAAAACGTCAACGATCTCGGACAAGGGGAGTGGGAAAACGTTAAAGAAGACAAAAACGAGGAAGAATATGGGCCCCGTTCGGCCGACATGACGATCGGAAAAGGGTCACACACGCTGACCATCACCAGAGCCGACGCTGTGGATGTCCACTAAGTGGATTTTCTTGAAAAAAAAAGGTATGATTGTTTGGGATAGGTATTCCGAAATAATCCTTTTATAATACATTTCAGGAATTCTCGGTTGTTAGCTTATGAAGGATGGATGTACATGAAAAGAGCACGAATTATTTATAATCCCACAGCCGGGCGTGAAATATTTAAACGCCATATTGCCGAAGTCCTTCAGAAACTGGAAATGGCCGGTTATGAAACTTCTTGCCACGCAACAACAGGAGCAGGCGATGCAAAAAAGGCTGCACGCACAGCTGTCGAAAGAAAATATGATGTCGTCATCTGTGCAGGCGGGGATGGAACGATCAATGAAGTGGTCAACGGTCTTGCAGAGCAAGATTACCGCCCGAAGCTGGGGGTGATTCCTACAGGAACAACGAATGACTTTGCCCGTGCTTTACACATACCCCGGGATATTGATGCTGCTGTTGATATCATAGCGGCAGGCCATACAATACCAATCGACATCGGCAGGATGAATGACAGTTACTTTATTAATATTGCCGGGGGCGGCAGGCTGACCGAACTGACGTATGAAGTGCCCGCCAAATTGAAAACGGTTCTTGGACAGCTTGCCTATTACTTAAAAGGCATCGAAATGCTGCCATCGATTCGTTCCACAGAAGTGAGCATCGAATATGACGGGAAGCTGTTTGAAGGGGAGATCATGTTATTTCTGGTCGCATTGACGAATTCCGTCGGCGGCTTCGAAAAACTGGCGCCGGACTCTTCCATTAATGACGGTCTTTTTACATTGCTCATATTGAAAAAAACCAATTTGGCCGAGTTTATCAGGATCGCAACACTTGCACTCCGGGGAGAACATCTCAATGATCCCAATTTGATTTATTCAAAAGCAAACCATATCAAAGTAAAGTCAAAACAAAAAACCCAATTAAACATCGATGGGGAGTATGGCGGGCTTTTGCCTGCCGAATTTCACAATTTGTACAGGCATCTCGAAGTATTCGTTCCGATTGATGACATCAGGCCTGAAGACAAAGCGGAGTAAATGGAAAATCTAAAAAAGCAGCTCTTTCGCCGCACTGTAAAAATACAGTCAAAAGGTTGCGGGAAAGCAGCTGCTTTTTATGAAAATGGCAATCTTGCTTTATGATAAAAGTTTATATAAATATAGTTCGTTAACCGGCTTTCCGTTGACCATCAGGGAATGGACCCTTTCGCCCTCAACTTCAAAGCCCAGCTTTTTATATAATTTGTAAGCCTTTTCATTATGTTTTATCATCGTAAGGCCAAGACGGGTCACTCCAACCTCTTTTGCCCACCGGAAAGCCTCTTTCAACATTCTTTCGGCAACACCCTTTCCACGGTGCTCCTCAACAACTCCGGTCACGATATGGGCAGAATGCTGGTTCCTCGCTGTTGTCCCGCCGAGGATCATGACATAACCGACCAGTCTGTCATCTTCTTCGGCTACAATGATTGTCGAATTGCTTTGCAGAAGAATTTTTTCAATGCGCTGTTCTTCCTGGTCTATGCTCGTTTTTCTTTCGCCAGGATCAAACAGCATCATGTTGGAAGAATCGATGCTTACTAGTAGATGAGCAAACTGCTCGGCGTCTTCCAGGCGGATATGCCTGATGTTCATAGGCGTCATTCCTACTTTCTATCAAAATTTTATTTATAACTTTTTTTCGGAATAAAACCCGATGAGAAGTGCAATAGAAGCTGCAGCCATGCACCCCGTAGCCAAAATGAGCCAGGAAATAATCCAGTCTAAACTGGTCAAGCGTTTTGCGAAAATGACAAATCCAATTCCCAACGCCACTCCGGCTAAAAATAAAACCGAACCCGTCGCATATGTTTTTCCTTTTTGGATATTTCTTTTAGTCTGTTTAACCCCCCATATCGTTAAAGCTCCCACAATAAGAAAAGATAATACCATTGCCCATAGGCCGCTGGACATTTCTATTCCCCCATTTCACCACCAGTTCTATTTTACCATAATTCGCGAAATTTCGCAGTTTTATCTGTTCTCCGCCATGATTTTAAACAGATATTTGTATGAGAGTGATAACAGAATAAACAGAGTGACTCACTAGCGCATCATTTTCGCGTCGAATCCGGTGCGAACGCTTTTATTTACATGACTTCTCTTGCTGCAAAATAGGGTATATTGAGTCAATTTGGAAATATAAAAGTTTTGGCATACAATTTGTATATAGAAAAAAGGAAGATTTTAAACACATTGATTGGCAAACGAAAGGAGGACAGAAATTAGCACTGTCGTTTAAGAGGTGAAGTTAATCGCAGTTTTGGAAAATCCAGCAATGGTTTGTATTTATGGAAGTTGAAAGTGAATTATGTTTTATTCAAAGATGCACATATTTGTTAGCGCACTACCGTGAACCGTTTTCGCATGATTAAAAAGTGGATGATAAAGTCATAATTTCCTATATTTTTTTGTGAAAACCCTGGAAACCGTAATAGTTTTATTTGTTTGTTGGAATAACAAAAGAAGAGTTTAGGAGGGAAATGATGGAAGTCAATGAGACGAAAGAGTTGAATGCCAGTTTAGTGCCGGGAACTGATGATGGTGAGGGACAGTTAAAGCGTTCATTAAAATTAAGGCATGTTGTTTTCATTGGTTTAGCTTACATGTCCCCTTTAGCGGTTTTTGATACATTCGGCATCATTTCCGATATTACAAGCGGCCATGTTCCGGCAGCATATTTATTGATTATCATTGCCATTTTATTTACAGCGTACAGTTACGGAAGAATGGTAAAAAAATATCCGTCGGCCGGCTCGGTTTATACGTATAAAGGAAAACGATGAATGCGCATTTGGGTTTTCTTGTCGGATGGTCCGCCATGCTGGATTATCTTTTTCTCCCGATGATCAATGCGTTGCTGGCCAGTATATATCTTTCATCAGCCTTTCCAAGTGTCCCTTCGTGGATATGGATATTTTTGACCATTGCCATTACAACGGCACTTAACCTTTTGGGGGTCAAACTGGCGGTCATCTTTAACTACCTATTGGTTATTCTTCAGGTGTTGGTCACCATCATCTTTGTCATTTTGACTATTAGAATGATCATGTACGGTGACACCGGAAATACATTTTCACTGAATCCCTTTTATTCCGAGGAATTGTCATTTTCAGCAGTTTTTGCAGGTTCATCCATTCTGGCTTTATCCTTTCTTGGTTTTGATGCCGTCACGACACTGGCAGAGGAGACTGTTGAGCCCAAGAAGAATATCCCCAGGGCGATCTTTATCATTGCCTTGAGTGCAGGGGCCTTCTTTGTTACGGTAACCTATTTCATGCAATCTTTATTTCCGGATGTATCCGTTTTCGGAGATGTCGAAGGCGCTTCACCGGAAATTGCGAAGTATATCGGCGGAGCTTTGTTTCACTCAATCTTTATTTCAGGTTATGTTGTTGCCGTCCTTGCCTGTGGTATCACCCAGCTGATTAATTTTGGCGCTTTTGTCGCCTTCACATTTGTCAACTTGTCTGTCATCGTCTATTTCTTTAGGCGGGAAAAAAATCGGTCCGTCAAATCGTTTATCACTTCCATTATCATACCAGGGGCAGGCTTGGCATTTAACGTATACTTGTGGTTCAACCTTGAGAAAAGTGCCATGATACTTGGGGCTATTTGGGCGGCGGTCGGTTTTGTTTATATTTTGTATTTGACGAAGTTTTTTAAAGTGAGCCCGCCGGAACTTAGCGATCATGATCAATGAAACTTTAAAAAAATCACATCATTTGAAAAAAGGAGAATCAATATGGCAAGAACAATAAAAAACAGTACACCAAAAAAAGACGGATTCAGAATTCCGGGAGAATTCGAGCCGCATAAGGGGTCAATCATTATTTGGCCGGAAAAGGGATTTGCTTTCAGAAATGGGGGCAAACCTGCCCAGGAAGTGGCCGTCATCGTTGCCAATACGATTGCGGAATATGAAGAAATGACGGTCATCTGTTCCGCGGACCAATATGAAAATGCCAGGGCAAGATTGTCGGAAAAAGTCCGGGTTGTGGAAATGTCGACGAACGAATCATGGGCTCAGGACAAGGGAGCTTTTTACGTCATCAACGATAAAGGTGAAATGAGAGGAGTACAGTTTGGCTTCAATGCGTATGGGGGATTGGATGGAGGCCTCTATTTTCCCTGGGATTTGGACCAGCAATTTGCCCAAAAACTGTTTGAACTTGATAACATAGATTCTTATGATGCCAAACACTTTATTCTTGAAGGCGGGGCCACCCAGGTGGACGGGGAAGGCACGATTATTTTGACGGAGCAGTGCAACCTGAATCCAAATCGGAACGGCGATATGTCCAAAGAGGAAGTGGAGAGAAATTGCAAGGAATATCTTGGCCTGGACAAGGTGATTTGGCTAAAAAGAGGGATGCTGTATGATGAAACGGACGGGCATGTCGATGATATTTGCTTTTTCATCAAGCCCGGCGTCATCGCTCTTTCATGGGTGGATGATGTCAATCACCCGCAATATCCGGTATTCAAAGAAGCCTATGATATCTTAAGCAAAGAAACGGATGCAAAAGGGAGAAAGTTTGAGATTCACAAAATCCATATACCGGAAGTCATCCATATAACAGAGGAAGAAAACAAAGGCTTTGATATTGTGGCCGATGCGGCGCCCCGCGAACCCAATCAGCCATTGGCAGTGACTTATATAAACGGATATTTCGTGAATGGCGGATTTTTGGTTCCCCAATTTGGCGATCCGCGCGATCAAGAAGCTGTCCAAAAACTCCAAGAATTGATGCCGGATCGAAAAGTGATCGGCCTTCCGACAAGAGAGTGGTCTTTAAGCGGCGGCAATATCCATTGCATGACGCTGGTGCAGCCGAGGCCGTAAGAGTGTGATGATGACAGAATCAAATAGGAAATAAATATTTTGTTGAATGGGTAAGAAGAGAGATCAAGGTGAGATCGATCTCTTCTTTTTTTATATTTTAACTTGGTAAGGAAGCAAGTTGGAGGGGAAAGTGTGTAATGTTTTCGATTATGCTAAAATAAGTTGAGAGGAATGATTTACAGGATTAAAATGAGACCTAAATCAAATATTTTTTATAGAAAAAATCGGTTTTTTCCCTAATAAGGCAAAATGGCTGATAAGGGCCAGAGGGGGGATGATGAAAGTAAAAAAAGTTCGGTTATTCTTTCATGGTATAGTATGTTTTGCAGCTCTAACTGTTGCTATCACACAATATCCATCAACCACCTCAACCGTAGCGATAACAGTAGCTTGCTGCGCGGTATTCTTTTATGGAGAACCTGTTCTCTTTAATAGGAATAAAAAGTAGCTTCTTATGTACAGCATTCATCAATCGGGAGCCATTTTAGAATGGTGTTAACAACAGTAGAATATAATGGAGATTTTGAAAAGAAAGGAAATCTTTCATGAAAAAAATCATCATCAGTGGAATTTTACTATGTAATCTATTGCTGGCAGCTTGTTCACAGTCGGAAGAAAAGTCACACGATCATTCGAATGAGAATCAACAAACTGCTGCAGCGGACATTCGTGAGGAAACAAGCGGGGCTGACGTGTTGCCAGAATTTTTAAAAGAAAAGCCGGAAGACATGCAAATCGTTTATCAAGCTGCTGCCCAAAATCGCGACTTGCTGGAAAAAATACCATGTTATTGTGGTTGCGGAGATTCTGTTGGCCATAAAGACAACTATGATTGCTTTGTGCATGAAAACAAGGAAAATGGAGAAATTATATGGGATGACCATGGTACGAAATGCATTGTTTGCCTGGAAATCGCCGCCAAAGCCATCACGGATTTACAGAATGGAAAAACTGTAAAGGAAATTCGATCGGAAATCGACCAACAATATGAAAAAGGGTATGCAGAACCTACGCCGACGGAGGAAGTATAGTTCGTTCCGAAACCCTTAAAAGGAAACTTTTTTCAATTTTGAGGAACCCGATAACGGCAGCGAAAATTTTTATTCGTCCCCGGCGTTGTTGCAAGAGGGTGGCGGACACCATTTATTTGTATTGGTGTTCGCTTTTGGTACAAACCGCCGCTTATGGTCACCAAGCAACCCAAATTATTTGATTCCTAAGTGCCTGTGCGGTGTAAAAAAGTTGTATCAGGTCACGTAGAAGAATACGTGTTCAACAGGTTTAAAGCACTTATTAATGGTTAGGGAGAATGATTTACAGTGTGTTGTAAATCGGTTTGTCAGCCATGTTTCCCATTGGTTGATCATTCGACAAAATTTGCTATGTAAAACAATGTAATTTTGGAAAAAGAGACAGTGGGGGGATGTTCAAGTGAAATACCAGTTAGATCCTAAACAGACACGGCTTGCTGGCTTGTCCAGTGTGATTGGTACGACGGTCGAATGGTATGATTTTTTTATTTACGGAACGATGGCCGCTCTGGTTTTTCCAAAGCTCTTTTTCCCATCCGATGATCCCTTTGTATCGTTAATGCTCTCTTTTGCGACGTTTTTTGTCGGGTTTGTCGCCCGGCCATTAGGAGCGATTTTCTTTGGTCATTTCGGCGATAGAATTGGACGTAAAACAACGTTAGTGATCACAATTTTGTTAATGGGGTTCAGTACATTTGCCATAGGATTTGTGCCGTCATATGATCAGATTGGCATCTTGGCTCCAATTATCCTCGTAACTTTACGGGTCATTCAAGGTTTCTCCATCGGAGGTGAATGGGGTGGCGCCGTATTGTTGGCTATGGAATGGGGCGAAACAAATAAACGTGGGTTGATGGCTAGCTTGCCGCAAATGGGGGCGCCGTTCGGCTTAGTTCTTTCATCCGCAGTGACATCGCTCTTAATTGCTATAAGCGGAGATGGTTTTGAAATCTGGGGCTGGCGCGTAGTATTTGGACTGAGTTTAATCTTGGTTCTTCTCGGCCTCTTCATCAGGCTCAATGTAATGGAAACTCCGTATTTTAAAGAAGTGCTTGAGAAAAAAGACATTCCAAAATTACCGGTTATCGAAGTGTTTGCAAAGTTTCCGAAAGAAGTCGTCTCAGGAATGCTGGCGAGAGTCGTTAGTGATATCGCTTTTTACATTTTTATTACGTTTGTTGTCAGTTATGGCACATCTTATTTAGAATTGGATGATAGCGTGTTCATTAATGCGACACTGATAGGTGCGCTTTTCGCCGGTGCTGCTGTTCCGTTATTTGGCTATTTATCCGACCGAATCGGCCGTAATAAAATCTACCGCTATGGCATTATCGCCGTTATTTTATGGGCTTTTCCGTATTTTGCCTTACTAAATACGAAGAATGTCTTCTTAATTTTTCTATCCATAATCTTATCGCTAGTGATCTGGAGTTCAATGTTTGCAACTATTTCTGCCATTATTGCGGAAAGCTTTCCGTCGCGAATTCGCTACACCGGGGCTTCCGTTACCTTCCAACTTACAGGTATTATTGGAGGTGGCTTGGCACCGATGATTGCAATACGTTTGTTGCAATCGTTTAATACATCGGCTGCTGTAAGTTTGTACCTCATTGCTGCCGCAATCATTTCGATTGTTGCATTACATTTTTTGAAGGACCATACTGGAAAGAACCTGGATTGATAAACTGGAGGAGGTCATTTGTATGGATATGCAAGACAAAGTATGGCTTTGGCAGTATACTTGGGAAGACGTTTCGGACTATTTATCGGAGAAGAGCACCATCTTAATCCCAATCGGAAGCGTTGAACAACATGGTAAACACTTGCCACTAGGTGTCGACGCCTTAGTCGCACAGCGGTTGGCTGAAGACGCGGCGAAAAAGACTGGAACGCTCGTCGCTGCACCCCTCTGGTACGGATGGGCTCCGCAACATATGGGTTTTACCGGAACGGTCACTCTTGGCTCCGAGACACTAACAAAACTTGGAGAAGATGTCATTTTGAGTTTCATCTATCACGGTTTTAAACGGATCGTATTCGTCAATGGCCATCGCATCGCCAACTTACCGCCGCTTCAAGTTGCAACCACACGTATGAGGCATCAGACAGGAGCTTATGTGGGCATCGTCGACCCTGTATTTCTCGGACAAAACATTCATGCCTCACTACTCAACGATGCGGAAAGTCTTGGTCTCTCCCATGCAGAAGGTTTGGAGACGGCGCACATGCGTTATCTTTTTCCTGACTTAGTCAGGGAGCATCATGTGAAAAGAGCTGAAAGCGGCAGTCAACCTAAACTCCCTTGGCATGTCGTCGATCCGTTTCGTCCCGATGACCGGGTATGGACAGCTACCACATCCGAAGAGTTAAAGAACAGCGCACCAACAGGAGCGATGGGAAACCCTCCTTGGGGAACCCCAGAAATCGGCAAGCGTCTCCATGAATCTTTGGTCGACAGATTCGCAGACTTTTTATCCGAATTAGAAAACTACCCAGTAACGATCCGGGAAGATATTCAGTATCCTGTGTGATCGGACTTACGGTGTCTTGATCAATTTTTTTGTAAAGCGCCCCGGTGAATCAAACAGGCTATACCGGGGCCAAGTAAATGTCTTTCTCGTTTCGCATGATATGTTTCCCTTCAAGATGTTCGCCTTGAAGCTCCACATCCTTTTCCTTCCAAATAATGAAATAATCGGGCATGTAACCAGCTTGATATCCGCTGAAGCACGGTAGACGGCGACGGCGTCATAAAAATCACGACGTCGGAAAACTCCATATATTCGGCTCTTTCTTCGTTCAAATGAAAAAATTCATCAAGCGTTCTACCATAGATTTCTGGCCAGCTCATACCCTTTCATTTTCCATGCTATACTGAAGTAAGAAGTGAAAGGAGTGCTTAACAGGTGTTGCTGCTGGAGAAATTAAAAGAATCCAATTATACCGTTGTACTGACAGGTGCAGGCATGTCGACGGAGAGCGGCCTCCCGGATTTCCGCTCCCAAAGCGGAGGTCTTTGGCAAAAGGAAGACCCGAGCCGGATTGCCAGCACAGATGCACTGAATCGCAATGTGGAAAAGTTTTTCGAATTTTACCGGTACCGCGTGCTAGGTTTAAAAGACTGCAAACCTCACATCGGCCATGAAATATTGGCCAAGTGGGAAGAGGCCGGTATTATTCAAAGCATCATTACACAAAATGTGGATGGCTTCCATACGGAAGCCGGAAGCAAAAGCGTCGCAGAATTGCATGGCACCCTGCAAAAAGTTCATTGCCAAACGTGCGGAAGAGAGTACGGGAATGAAACGTACGTGAACGAAAAATATGAATGCGTGTGCGGCGGTAAACTGCGCCCATCCGTTGTCTTGTTCGGAGAAATGCTACCGGAGGAGGCGCTTTTTCAGGCAGCGGAAGAAAGTGAGAAAGCAGAGCTGTTTATCGTTCTTGGTTCTTCCCTCAGCGTTTCACCCGCTAATCAGTTTCCGCTGATCGCAAAACAAAACGGCGCCTATCTGGCGATTGTAAACATGGAACCGACGGAACTGGACATATATGCCGACTTGACCATCCATAACCGGAAAATCGGGTCGCTGTTAAAGGAATTGGATAAGCAGCTGAAAGAGTAAGCCATTAAAAATCCGCAGGGAAAATGGATTTCTCTGTGGATTGTTATTTTATGTTAAGCTAATTGCGATGTCTCGTAAATCCAAACAGTCCAAGGGCTAGAACGAAGGCATAAAAAAATTTTCCCCCAAC